>JAQTRE010000123.1 GCA_028711995.1 Dehalococcoidia bacterium
TGCGTCCGATTTTGATGACAGCGATGACTACCATCTTTGCTATGATTCCACTGGCGCTGGGGGCAAGTTCGGGAACAATGATTGCTGCTGAGTTAGGCGTTGTAGTCATCGGCGGGATGTTCAGTTCTACAGTGCTGACTCTCCTGGTCATTCCGGTAATCTATAGCCTGGTGGATGCTTTTCGCGAGCGGCGCAGAGAGAATAAGCTACGTTCTGCAAGTTAAATCAGTTGCAGGGGCGAATCCGTCTGACCCGCCACACGGATTCGCCCCTGCCGATTTGGGTGTAAACCCTATTGACAGCTTCTCTCAGTCATGATAACCTTGTTGCAATTGCAATAATTGCAGGAGAAACTAATAATGGTCGACGAATTGAAAAGCGCCTGGAGCGGAAAAGCTGCCGGACTGATAGAAAACTTCATCAAGTTGCATGAACGATTCGGATCTCCTTCTGCCGAGGAGGTGGCGGAGATCGAGGAGCGGACTCAGTCACTGGTTGCGGGCGATGAGCCGGATAAGATTGCCGGAGACTTGATTTTCTTCAGGATGAGCCGACTCCTATACCAGTCAGCCACGCTGACGATGGGTGAGTTGAGCGAGAAGCTGATGATACAAAAATACACTGCTACCCGATTGGTTTCCTGGTGGGTGAAGAAAGGATTTGCCGAGCGCTCGGGCGACCCAAGCGACCGGCGTATTGTAAAGGTGGCGCTGACGGAAAAGGGTCGCCAGTTTCAAGAGATCATCGAGGATATCGTCATGCGCAGAGTTCAGCATATCATGAAGCGCCTGACTCAGGATGAACAGATCATCTTCTTTCGATTATTCGAAAAGCTTGCCTCCCAGTAGCCCATCAAATGATTTCCAACCAATAGACAGGGGGATTCCCCGGCCATATAGTTGCATGCGCAATAGTTTCTTGTGCAACCAAATACTTAGGAGAGATTTAGTTGAGCAGTTGCCATCGGAAGTTCCCGGAAGTTACGGGCTTACATCAACGATTTCAAAGGAGTTCATATGATGACTAACGTCTTTCGAAAAGCAGGGAAACTGATTACGAGCAAGTACACGATACTGATAATCCTGGGATTGGTGCTTCTGATCCCGTTTGGCCTGGCGGCAACCAACCTGGAGCTGAAAACGGGTAATGACACCTTTGTATCCTCCAGTTCTGGAGTATACAAAGACTACGAGAAATTCACCGACCGTTTCAGTGATTCGGTTATCGTGGCGCTGCTTGCCGCCCCGGACTTATCCCAACTGCTGCAGCCGGAAAATCTGGCGGCGATGGAATTTGTGGAGACAAAGATGTCCGAAGAGCCGAACGTTGTCTCTGCGGTGGGTCCGGTGTTTCTCATCAAGCAGGCGGTTGCCAAGGAGAGCGGAAGTCCTGATCTGCCAAAGGATACCGAGGAGATTCTCAAGATCATCACCGATCCCGAAAGCGGTGAAATCCGGTCGAGTTTCACACAGATTTTCCCCGATAAGCAACATGCCTTTATCGCCGTAACGATCAGTGCAGCCATCTCGACCGATGAGGAGTCTGATCTGGTTGATGGGGTCAAAAAGACGACAGCCGCTGCCGGATTTGGAGAAAACGTCGATATCATTGTCACCGGAGTGCCGGTTACCAAGGTCGAAATGGCCGATACCATGGTAAGCAGCATGGTAAGCATGGTGATCCTGGCAGTGGTCTTGATGCTGGTTATTCTGGCATTGGTCTTCAGTGTGCGGGGTTTCTTTATGTGGCGGTGGCTGCCGTTGGCCGTCGTTTTCCTGGGCATCTTCTACGCTTTTGGCTGCATGGGATTGTTCAATATCCCCATCACTGTGGTCACCATGGCGGTCTTCCCCATCCTGATAGGGCTTGGCGTGGATTATGCCATCCAGTTTCATAACCGCTATGATGAAGAAGCCAGACGCGGAGAGACCTTTGCCGAGGCAGCCATCGATTCGGTGACCCACATCGGGCCGACAATTGGAATCGCCATTATCGCCGCCTGTCTCGGTTTTGCGGCCCTGTTCTTCTCTCCCATACCGATGGTCCAGGATTTCGGCCTTACACTGATTATCGGGGTGACGGCGTGCTATGTTCTCTCGATGCTTTTCCTGACCGCTATCTTGTACCGGCATGATCGGCGCAAGACCACTTCAACCAGAGTCTCTGAGGTGAAGCAAAAGCCGCAGACAGTGCAGGAGAGTAATGGGGTTGTGGAGAAAGGCCTCTCCCGCCTTGCGCCCTGGGTAATCAATCATCCGGCGATTATCATTGCCGTCGCTCTCATAGTCACCATCGCCGGGATGGTTGCCGATTCCCACATAGATACGATAGCCGATGAGACAAAGTTCATCTCCCAGACTACGCCGACTATGAGAGATTTCAACACCTTGCAGTCGCTGGGAGGCGGCCTCATGTCGACAAATTTACTCATTGAGGCTGATGATGTTACCGAACCGGCCATTCTGGAATGGATGCTGCAAACCGAGCAACGCATCAAACAGGAGAAGTCGGACCTTATCGCCGGGACAAATAGTGTTGCCGATCTGGTGATGCAGGCAAACGACGGCCAAATCCCTCAAAGCTCCGCAGAGATCAGGGAGATATTCGAAAACATCCCTCTTCCCGTCAAAAGAAATCTCATCACCGATGACTTTACCGCAGCCAATCTTATCGTCAGTTCTCCGGGCCGTGATCCTAAAATGCTTGAGGAACTGTCAGGATATTTAACAGATGAAACTGTCGATCATCCCAGTGGCACGAATGTTACCGTGACTGGGCTCAGTCAAATTATCCTTAAGCTGGCCGATGGCCTCACCACCGGCCGGGAAAAGATGACTCTGCTGGGGATTGTTTTTGTCTTCTTTGGGCTGATCCCGCTGTTCCGGTTCAAAGTGCTGCGTGCCCTCGTGGCGATTATCCCCATTGCCCTGATTATCGGGTGGTCAAGCGGGTTGATGTATATAACGGGTATCGACTACACTCCTCTGACGGCAACGCTGGGCGCGCTCATCATTGGCATCGGGGTGGAGTTCACCGTTCTATTGATGATGCGCTACTATGAAGAACGTGAAAAAGGTGTGAGAGTACGCGAGGCGATGACTATGGCCATAACCAAGATAGGCCGGGCTATATGTGCTTCAGGGCTTACCGTTATCGGCGGCTTTGGGGCGCTCTTGATCGCCACTGATTTCCCGATTCTGCGCGACTTCGGCATTGTAACCATGATCAATGTTTTCTTTGCGCTGGTGGCCACCCTGGTGGTTTTGCCGCCGATGATCGTCTTTCTTGACTCACGGCTTGAGAAGCGATCCCCGGCCAAATCAAATCCAAGATCATAAAAGGAGATTTCACCATGTTCAACAAAATAATGGTCCCCCTGGACGGTTCTGTACTCGCTGAGACGTCCATTCCATACGCCATAGAGGTGGCAAGATCTCTGCAGTCCAATGTGATTCTGGCGCAGGTTGAAGAATCCGGCCAGGAGAGCTATCGTCATATGTACGAGATATATATGAAAGCGAAAGTTCACGATACGGCCCAGGCTCTCCTCACCTCCGCCGGAGAATCGGAAGCCGACATTCCCCGGGTAGAGTCAGTGACTTTGTGCGGCGATGCCGCCACCACAATTGCTGATTACGCCGGCATAGAGAAAATCGATCTTATTGCGATTTCCACACATGGCCGGTCTGGAATCGGCCGTTGGGCGTTGGGGAGCGTGAGCGACCATGTGGTCAGGATTGCCGGTTGTCCTGTGCTGCTGATCAGACAACAGAAAGACCAGCCAAAGGCTGAGGGCGCGAAGTTGATAAACAGAGTGCTGGTTATGCTGGATGGCTCCGCGATGAGCGAATCGATATTGCCTTATATCGAGCACCTTGCCGTTGCGCTGAAGTGGGATGTCACCCTGTTGCGGGTTGTCAACCTGGGAGATTACGTAACACACGAGACCGGCGTCGATGGGCCGTTGCAGAGGACGGAACGCTGTGAGCCACACAGAGAATCGGCCAGGGATTATCTGGAGAAAATAGCCGCCAGACTGGCAGGAACCGGGATAAGCGTGAAATGCGAGGTCAGGTTTGGCCTTCCGGCAGATGAGATCATTGATTTCGCCAAGGAGATGAGGGCCGACCTCGTGGCTATGTGTACTCACGGGCGCTCTGGTGTCAGTCGGTGGGCACTGGGCAGTACGGCGGAAAAGGTCTTGTCTGGGGGCACCATTCCGCTTTTACTGGTACAGAGATAGCGAATGCGGCAAAGGTGATTTTCGAGTATTCACCAAATTGAAATCAGGCCCGTTAAGTGCAGAATAGCCCACTCTCATTTGTACCTGAACAAAGTCTACAAAAATAATGAGAGGTCTATCCGCCTGAAGCGCGATCTGGAGGGAAAATCAGGAGGGGTCCGAACAACATCCTTGATGTGGGTTTCCCAAGATCGCTCCTGAGGAGATGGCAAATCAAATCTCGAGGTCTTCTTTCGGCTCGACTTTGCGCAGATTATCTTCGCTCTCCAGATGATCGATGTAAAGAACACCGTTGAGATGCTCTATCTCGTGCTCCAGCGCCTGCGCCAGGAGTCCATCGGCTTTCAATCGAACCGATTTTCCTTCGCGATCGAGTCCTTTGCAGGTCACCGATTGGGCCCGATTGATCGTGGCTTGATATCCGGGGTAGCTCAGGCATCCTTCGGTGACTTCTCTTTCTCCGGATTTCTTGACGATCTCCGGATTGATCAGCGCAAAGGGCTCTTCATCCGGCATCTCAAGGACGATCACCCGAAGCAGCTTTCCCACCTGTGGGGCAGCCAATCCCGCGCCGCAGGCTTCCTGCATCGTCGCGATCATATCGTCGATGAGCTTTTGCACCGACGGGCTAATGGTGCTCACCTTCTTTGATTTATCCCTCAAAATGGGGTTGCCGAAGCGTAAAATGGGCAATACGGCCATTAGAAGCTAACCTCAATTACGATTATATCGGATGTTGGGCACCTGTCAAATGGGAACCTTCGCTTGGCAGGCTACATTTGTTCCATTGCTTTCTGGTACAAGCTGATGGATGTTTCGTCCATCAATCCCAATCGGCGAACATCCTCGATTTTGAACAAGCCGAATGTCCCTTGGGAGGTTACACAGGGCTCGAAGTCTCCCTGATATATCCTGGCCTCCATAACCACTTCACGCTCGCTTAAGCGATTCAGTATTCGGCATTCCGCCAGAAGTTCACCCTGGTCCTGAAGCACCGGCTTTTTGAAACTCACGGTGTTTTGCTTGGTTAGCGCGATGCGCTTGGTGAAAAACGCAGCGCCCCACCCCATTATTTCATCCAGAATGGTACCCTGTATGCCGCCATGGACGATATTCTCCCATCCGCACATGTGTTCCGGGGGCTGCACCCAGGAATACAGAACCTGTTCGTCTGTGTAGAAGGTCATATGAAGTCCGTGCGGATTTTCATGGCCGCACGCAAAGCAGCGATTCCCCTCGTTTTCCGTCACCAGTCTGCGCAATGTTTTTCGATCCGGACCCATTTGGAATTCTCCTTTGCATTCTCTTTAAAAAACTGTCATTCCCGACACGATCGGGAATCCACGTTAACCTCACCCTCACAACGATGGTGTCTAGCCCATCCCTGCCGGGTCGATATCCGCCGTCCATCCCTGCCCGATAGTGATCCTGGAAAGAATGGCCAGAGGGTCCGGGCTGCGGACCATCACCTGCCAGCGATATCGCCCGCGCAGCCTTTGAATATAGGCCGGTACCGGACCGAGTATGGCCGCATTGGCCAGCCCCTGGGAGTCGCGTTCTTCTCTGAGCGAGTTTGCCATTTTTTCCGCTTCTTCCTGACATCGTTTGGCATTGGTGTGGGCATAAACCAGGCTCGCCAGTCGATTGAATGGCGGGTTTCCATACTGCTGTCGGAAGATGATCTCCTGTTCGTAAAAGGCGTTGTAGTCCTGTCTGGCAGCGGCGAGGATAGCATAATGCCCCGGGGAATAGGTTTGAATGATGACCTGTCCTGCCCGTCTTCCTCGACCCGCCCGACCCGCTACCTGAGAGAGAAGCTGAAATGTGCGTTCCCCAGCGCTGAAATGCGGTAAGTGAAGGCTCACGTCGGCATTGACCACGCCTACCAGGGTTACCAGCGGAATATCCAATCCTTTGGCAACCATCTGAGTGCCGATGAGGATATCGGCCTGGTGATCCTGGAATTTCTTCAAAATCTCCTCGTGCGAATACTTCCCCTGAGTGACGTCCCGGTCCCATCGAAGAAGCCTGGCTCTGGGGAAAGCTTTGGCTGTTTCCTCTTCCACTTTCTGGGTGCCGATGCCGAGGAATTTGATCCGTCGGCTCCAGCATTCCGGGCAGGTGGTCGGGGGAGGGATTCGATAGTTGCACTGATGACATATCAAGCTGTTTTCCGATTCATGATGGGTCAAAGTGATCTCACAGCGTCGGCAGCGCATCACATGACCGCAATCGCGACATTGCACAAAGGAGGCAGTCCCCCGGCGATTGAGGAACAGAATCACCTGCTCATGGAGGTCCAAAGCCGAGTTGATGGCGCGGGTCAGCTTTCGGCTGAAGATGCTCCGGTTTCTCGACTTGAGTTCCTGGCGGAGGTCAATGATCTCCACCTGAGGCAGGCTGGGGAACGCCCCTTTATGAAATTCGCCCACTCTGTTCGGCAGCTCCAGGAGCCGGTAATCGCCTTTTTTTGCCCGATGGTAGCTTTCTAAATCCGGTGTGGCGCTGCCCAGAATTACCACCGCGCCGACAAGCTCTGCCAGCTTCAGGGCGGCATCCCTGGCATGATAGAGCGGGGTTTTATCGTGCTGCTTGTAAGTCCACTCGTGTTCTTCATCGATCACTATGAGGCCTAGATCGGGTTGGGGCACGAAAAGAGCGCTGCGGGACCCGATCACCACGTCGAATTCGCCCTCTCGAATCCGCTGCCATTCATCAAACTGTTCGCCCGGGGAGAGCTTGCTGTGGATAACGGCCACCCGATCCGGAAAGCGGGAGGCAAAGCGGTCGACAGTCTGGGGTGTGAGAGCGATCTCCGGGACCAGAACAATGGCTTTTTTGCCCAGGGCAATCGTCTGCTCCAGAGCGCGAAGGTATATCTCCGTTTTGCCGCTGCCGGTAATCCCGTGAAGCAGGAAAACCGATGGGGCCCCCGGTTCTTTCTGGAGGCTCCGGCTGATTTGGCTCCAGGCGGATTCCTGATCCGGCGTGAGTTTAGGAGGAGACGCTGCGGAGAAGGTTCTGTGGGTCAGTGGATCGCGTGTCAATCGAATGTGTTCGATTGAGACCCAGCCTTTTTCCTCCATCTCTTGTATTACCGTCAGCGGGGCGCCGCTTTTGGCTCGAACCTCCGAGGTTGTCAGTGGCTTTGTGGATTTGTTTAGGAGGAGCAATACCTCCCCCCATTGCTTATCTCCCTTCTCTCCTCTCAAGTTATTCAGTGCCTCCGAGGCTCTTTCCGAAATAACCTTCAAGGTGGTGGTCTTTCCGATTTTAGCCTTCTGGATAAGCCCGTCATCGACTAAGGCCTTGATCACTCCATCCGAGCATTTGGCATTTTGTTTAGCTCTGGCTATGGGAACAGGCTCCCCAGCTTCCATCAGAAACTTCAGGAGGTCGGCTTGTTTCGGAGCCTTTCTGGCAGCCAGAAGACGGGATGCTTCCTCATAGGCCTTCTGGCTATCGATAGATAAAGTGACGTAATCTTTGAACTTGGGGCTGATCCTAGCCCTCTCTAATTCAGTGGTCTTGAGTATTAATCCCTTTCGCGTTAGCTGATTGACAGTGATTTCGATCTGCTTTTGGGGCACCTGCTTCTTCAACTCTCGCACGTCAAGACGGCCGCTGGTTAGCAAAAAATCGTAAATTTTCTTTTGCATGGGCGTGAGCACATCGATTGCTTCAGCGGAGGTGTTGGGGAGAGCCTCGATGAATGTGAGCACCCGCCGTTCGAATCCCGGAGGCAGCATCAGAGCTGCCGATTCAAATAACGGGGAAAGGTAATGCCGGCTGATCCAGCCAGCCAGTTCCACTTGAGCTTCAGAGAGGAAGGGATGTGAATCGATGACCTCGGCGATCGGCTTAGTTTCTTCGACCGGGGATTGATCAGTGAGGTTGAGGACTATTCCTTGGAGGAGTCTTTTCCCGAAAGGCACCCACACGGCGCTTCCGATGAAGACATGAAAATTGGAAGGTATGGCATAGGTAAAAGATCGCGGCCATGCCGTGGGGGCATTGACCGCGATCTGGGCATACTTCATCCCTTTCTATCTCGATTTCATTTTCAGGCGAGTCTTCTTTCGGCTGAGACCCCTGATGTAATACAGCTTTGCCCTCCGGGCGTGGCCGTGAGCGACAGTTTCAAGCTTTTCCAGAAGAGGGGAGTGATAAGGGAAAGTCCGTTCCACTCCAATACCGTGGAGAATTTGCCTCACCGTGAAAGTAGCTCCGGCACCGCTGGGTCGGGTCCGAATAACGATGCCGCTGAACACTTGCGTGCGCGTTCGGTCCCCTTCAACGATTCTGTAGTGAACTTTAACAGTATCACCGGGACCGAACTTGGCGATATTCGGATTGGGCTCAAGCTGGACGACAGATCGGATATCCATTTCGTTCAAATTCCTTCTGAATGATTTACCTTTGCATTCTAACACTAAATCGCTTTTTTTTCCACTAGTAGTCTCTTCCCTTACTGCTTGCATTTGGTTGGAATTGCTCCAGCCCTCCCCCCCCATTCGTACGTTTGCTTCTGCTTTAATGGGCTTGAGGTGAGATATGAACGAAGATAAAGTAACCTGCCAGCATTGTGGATCAT
>JAQTRE010000124.1 GCA_028711995.1 Dehalococcoidia bacterium
TGTTGGCGCTTGTTTTGGCGCTAAATTCGACCCGCCAGCCGATTCACTCAGACTTTAAACTTCGCAGCATAATATCAGGGTGACTCAATCAGAATTCCGATACCGGCTTTTTGCAGGGACGCCATTCATTGTTCTGGAAGATGAAATCTGGGTTACTCCTGAAGACACCTACCTGGAATCAGAGGCAGGGGAAACTATCGCCGTCTCTTCGCTGGTACATGCCCGAGCTCTATTGAAGCAAGGGGACGATGTCTGGTACGTCAGCATTGATCTGATCGAAGAGGGTTTGAGTTGGCAGCCGTATTCATCGAGCATGGATATCCCTATCCGATCCAACCCCATAGAAGCGGATGAGCAAGCTCGCCAGGATACATTGGATATTCTGCCAACACTCGATCAAATAGCTGAATGGATCAGCCAAGGTGCCAAGTCATACGTTTTCATTCACCACGGCGTCGAATATTCTCTCTCAGAGGACGGCGGCATCGTCGGAAATAGAGTCACGTCATCATACGTTTCGGTGTATCTTATCCTTGATGACGATATGCTCGTTGCCGGAATCAATATCGAATCGGGGCAACTCGCCGATCACTTTGAATTCCCTCAGGAGCTGCACCTTTCCACAAGTGAAAAGGAAACGGTGATGGCCGTTATCGAATCCCAACCTGAGGTGATCGAGCTATTGAACAGGGGCGCGGAGATCGTCTTCCTGGGACGCAGTAATGACGAAGATGATGCTGTGAATGTCGGCTTCGCGATGATGTATATTGAAGAAACCAATGAATTCTGGGGCGCCCAGGTGAACCTCGATACAAGGAGCTTCATGCGTTTGACTCAAGATTCGGATTAGCCCTTTCCGTGGGTTCTTAACTCGCCCTCACGATCAACATCGTGCCTGATAAGCGGCTGGGTTACCCGGAAGTCATCTGCTAGAATGGGCTAAAGCCTCCGGGCGTAAAGGCATGGCTCGTCTCTTACCGAGGGGTGCCTGAACACTGGCTTTATGTGCACAAATTGATATACTGCTTGGGCAATCGATCAAGACGCCTTCTATCTTTTGTCCTTCCGTAGCGGTTGCCGCCAAGTAGGGGCAGGTTTCATGCCTACCCTTTTTTGAGGGTACCCACGAGAGGTGCCCCTACGAATCCTACGTCTTGACCACATGCACAGCGATGGCCTTGAAGGAGGCGTAAAGGCGCTTGCCGATGCCCAGTTCCATCTCTTTGGCCGATCGGACGGTCATCAGAGCCACCAGGGGAAAACCGCAGTCCAGTTCAACATTGGCAATGGGTCCTGCCGAGATGATCGATCGAATCTCTCCCTCGAACGCGTTCCTGGCGCTGCTGGAGGGTTTGGTGAAGGAGAGGGTAACATCCTCAGGCCGGATGCACACGCAAACCGCTTCCCCGGATGGGTAATCGGTTATGGCCTCCAGCAACTTGCCTTTCACATCGATGCCGGCAATCCCCTCTTCACTTGAATGGATGATCCCTTTGAGGATGTTCTGCATCCCCACAAATCCGGCCACTTTCAGATTGAGCGGCTTCTCGAATATCTCTTCTTTAGTGCCGATCTGGGCCAGTTCGCCATTCATCAAAACACCCATCGTTTGGGCCAATCGCTGCCCTTGCGACATATCATGGGTAGCCATCAACACGGTGGTTCTCCTGGCTCGAATGATTCGCTCCAGCACCTCCTCGATCTTAGAGGTCGAGCTAGGATCCAGGTTGGCCGTAGGCTCGTCCAGAAGGAGCAGTTCCGGATCTGTGATCAATGCCCGGGCAATGGCGATTCGCTGGGTCTCCCCGCCGGAAAGTGTCTTGGCATCCCTTTCGCGGTAATCAGCCATGCCGACCATCTCCAGAACCTCATCCACCCTTCCTCTGATGGACTCTCTGCTTCTATGCCGCCATTTCAGTCCGCAGGCGACATTATCTTGGACGGTCATGCTGAAGACGATGGGCTTCTGCTGAACATAAGCCATCCGCCTGCGCGCGGCAAGCCGGTTGCCTCTCGAGCGAGTCACGTCGGTCCCGTCGAAATAGATTTTGCCACCTGCCGGGTGATCAAGAAGATCCATCACTCGGATGAGGGTGGTCTTGCCGGAGCCTGTGGGGCCGATCAACGCAAAAGCTTCACCTCGCTCGATTTTGAAGGAGATGTCTTTCAGAATGACCTTCTTTTGAAATCTCTGTCCTAAGTTCACGAGTTCGATAAGAGCCATCCGATAGGTCCTCTTCTCTTGCTGATCAAAAGCAATCCCACATTCACAAACACGGCAATGAAAATCAGGATGAATCCCAGCGCCAGAGCAAGCTCTGTCTCTGCCCTTGATGTCTCCAGTGTGATCGCCGTGGTGAGAGTCCGGGTATATCCGTCGATGTTGCCGCCGACCATCATCGCCACTCCCACTTCGGAGACTGCCCGTCCGAATCCAAGCACCAGCGCCGTCATGATGCCGAACTGGGCTTCCCTGATGGTGATAATGGATGATTGGAGGCTATTGGCTCCTAAAGCCGCGGCTGTTTCCGGTACGGCTTTATCCACTCCTCTGAGGGCGGAGATGACCAGGCCCAGCATCACCGGAGTTACCAGGATGGCCTGGCCGATCACCATGATCTTGGGGGTGAACATCAAATCTAGAGACCCCAACGGTCCGGATCGGGTAAAGACCACCCATACAATAAGCCCAACGGCCACGGTGGGCAGACTGAAAAGGGTTTGTATCAGCGTAATCAGGGCCGTTTTTCCGGGGAAGTTATTGAAATGAATCAGGCTGCCAAAAGGAAGAGCAATAAAAAAGAAAGCGATGGCGCTGGAGGTTAGCGCGATCCACAGCGACCGCCAGGCGATCTTATAGACATCCGGATCCAAAGATGCCAACAGACGGATTGCTTCTACGATTGCGTCCCAGAGTGCGCCCAATCAAATACCTTTCTTCGGCTATCTATCGTTCGGGTAGCTTGACCGACCGACATCCGGTCAAGCTACCCATTAGCCAGGCTCTTTTTAGGATGTCGGTTCGGGCTGCCCGGCGCAGGGGGTGAACAACTGCTGTCCGTAATCCGCCACGCCATAGTCGCCGATGATTTTCTGTACCTCGGGAGAGGTCAGGAAGGTGACCATATTCCGAACCATCTCCGTCTTCTTGGTCTTGGTGGTAGGAATAACCGAGTAGATGTTGAGCAGGATGCTGCCCTGATCGACAACCGGCACCAGATCGGTCTTTCCCTTGAAAGCGAGGTAGGTCCCGATATCAGAGAGGGTATAGCCCTGTTTTTCATTGGCCATGATCAGTGTGGGACCCATCCCCTGTCCTGCTTCCACATACCATTTTCCAGCCTTTTGAACTTGCGTGGCGTAATCAAATCCGGCTGCCTTCCATATCGCCTTTTCTTTGGAATGAGTGCCCGAGCTATCGCTCCGGGAAATGAATTCCGCACTCGCGTCATTGAACAGCTTTGTAAAGGCATCTTCCGGCGACATTCCCTTGATGCCTGCCGGGTCGCTCGCTGGGCCGACGATCACGAAATGGTTGTAGGCAAATAGGGTCCTCTCGGTGCCAAAGCCATCCGCAATAAACTTCTCCTCTGCAGCTTTGTCATGAACGGTCAAGACATCCACGTCACCGTTCTCACCATATTTGAGGGCAATGCCAGACCCGACATTGATAATATCCAATTCGACACCGTACTTCTTCTCGAACATCGGTTCAAGGTATCCCCAGAGGCCGGTATCGTAGAGGCTGGTGGTAGTGGCCACTTTCAAACGGCCTTTCCCGGGGATGACCGGGAAGCTGGCGGATTCAGGCGAGGTTGCCTCGTCGTCATCATCGCAGGCGGCCATCCAGCCGATCATGGAGATGGCCAGAACCAGTATCAGTAAAATCGATAAGAGATTCTTCTTCATTACTTGACTCCTTAATGATATTTGACTTAACCGTTAATTGACAAGTCTACCGGCGGGGCTCGTTGACAAAAGAAAAGCGCCCCATGAACAAAGGCGCTCTTCTGGCGATCTTCCGATCCCATTTCTCTCCTTTCCGATCACGGGAGGTGTGAGCATTTCTACTCACACCCTCGGGATTTGCGTCCGCCGTCTGTGTGCCATCTCCTTTTTTCGAGGAATTAGGCCGCACAGATCGAAGAGCGATATTCAGTTTTTACAACCGCATTATACTAGCTTCCGGAAAGGCCGGTCAACATCCTCCCTGAGTCCTTTCCATCAAAAGAAACATTGAAAACGATCAAGACTCGATTCAGGACATTTCCTCGTATCTCTTTGCCACGAAGTGCACAGCGAAATCGGACAGGAGTAACACCCGGTTGGTGCTCTGCAACGCCTGGTACGTATCCTCAGGAGAGGTGAACAACGCTTGCGATTCCGCATAGAGCCAGATGTGTCTTCTTATCAGGACAAGGGCATAGATTGCCTCTGATAGGGGAACACCCTTTGCATGAACATATTCTGCAAATCCGGCAATATCCAGAACGTGCGCTACTTCGTCATAAGGATTCTTGGAAAAATACATCCGCTCCAGATTCTTGTAGAACAGCACAGCGTGATGAACACAGGCTTCCTTGGAGAGAGCAGCAAAGGAAGGGGTCCTCTCGTTTGTGCTTAAGGACTTGTACCATTGGTCCGCTATCTTGTGAGCGTGTTTTTCGCATAGATCCATCAGACGATCTGCAAGTACTCTATCTGCCATACTAATCCTCCTCGAAGTTTTCCGGTACTAGAATTGCAAAAACCGCGAGGGCATATCTCGATATGCCCCTACCTTTCTTCCGGCTGGGCTTGGGATTGAGTTATCACCGGGAGCCCCCAAATGTGAATGAAACCCAGGGCGGCGCTTTGATCAAACTTATCGCCCTCGTCGTATGTAGCCAGGCTCACATCGTAAAGAGAATACGGTGATTTCCGTCCGACCACCACGCAGTTCCCCTTGAACAGCTTAACTCTGACGGTACCCGTAACAAAGCGCTGTGAACTTTTCACATAGGCATCGAGGTCCTGTTTAAGAGAGGTGAACCACAACCCATCGTAAACAAGGTCGGCATACTTCTGAGTCACCTTTTCCTTAAATCGCACTTGATCTCTGGAAAGGGTCAGAGCTTCCAATGACTGGTGCGCCTTCAGCAGCACTACAGCCGCCGGGGCCTCATAGATTTCGCGGGATTTTATTCCCACCCGGCGATTTTCCACATGATCGATTCTCCCGACCCCATGTTTACCCGCCAGTTCCGCCACCTTATCGATCAATGCCACGCCCTTGGTCTTCTTCCCGTTGAGACTGACCGGCACTCCTTTTTCAAACCCGATTTCAATATAGGCGGGCTCATCGGGAGCATCCTGAGGCGACTTTGTATATTTGTAGATATCTTCCGGTGGCTCAACCCACGGGTCTTCCAGAACGCCGCATTCGATGCTCCTGCCCCAGAGATTCTCGTCCGTGGAATAGGGGCTTTTGACGGTGACAGGAACGGGGATATTGTTCTTTTTGGCGTAGGCGATCTCTTCCTCGCGCGTCATTCCCCACTCCCGGGCCGGAGCAATGATTTTGAGCTTGGGATCGAGCGCTGCGACGCTGACATCGAACCGGACCTGATCATTTCCTTTGCCGGTGCACCCATGACCAACAGCCGTGGCCTTCTCCTCGTGAGCGGTATCGACCAACAGCTTGGCGATCAGAGGACGCGCCAGAGCCGTAGCCAGTGGATACTGGCCTTCATAGATTGCATTGGCCTGGAGGGCCGGGAAAACGAAATCGCTGACGAAAAGATCCCTAACATCAACCACCAGCGATTTCACAGCACCCACATCAAGCGCCCTTTGCTGAATCGAAGGGTAGTCTTTTTCCATCCCGATATCCAGCGCCAGAGCAATGACGTTATAGCCGTATTTCTCTTCTATCCACCGGATAGCCACTGAAGTATCCAGTCCGCCGCTGTAAGCCAGCACCAATTTCTTTACCACCATAAACCCCCTAAAAACCGTTCCAGTTCATTCTAACATTCGAAGTGGCTCACAGCAATATCGGCCCTGCTCGAAAACCAGGATCGAGAAGCATGCCCAAACGGGTTTCCTCTTTGAATTCCCGGGTATGGCCATTTGGCCCTGGATCGGCTATCATTCTTTTACCGAAGCCTGATCACTCATTTGGAGCCCTCTATGACTTTGCCCATTATCGATACCCATGCCCATCTGGATATGAAGCCTTTCGATAAGGATCGTGCTGAAATCATTGACCGGGCGCGAAAAGCCGGCATCACCCGGATCGTGACCATCGGAATCGATCTGGAATCGAGCCGGAAAGCCATTGAATTGGCCGAGGCTCATCAAGATGTTTTTGCCACCGTCGGGTTTCACCCTCACGATGCCTCCCAAATGCAGCCTGACGATATCGAACGCATGGCTGAAATGGCGCACCATCCCAGAGTGGTTGCCATTGGGGAGATGGGACTGGACTTTTATAGAAACAAGTCACCCAAAGAAGTCCAAGTCCGTGCACTTGAGTGGCAATTGGAGCTGGCAGACAGACTCTCTTTGCCGATTGTCATCCATTGCCGCGAGGCGGCCACAGACATGACAGCAATACTGAGCAACTGGATCAAAAGCCACCAGTCCGCAAATCCAGGGACTGTTGGTGTGATTCACTGCTTTAACGGCAATGCCGAGACGGTTCAAAAATACCTGGACATGGGGTTCTGCATCGCCATTGGAGCCTACATCGGTTATCCCACCTCACTTGGATTACACGATGTAGTCCGTTCCATACCGGCTGATCGGCTCCTGGTGGAAACCGATTGCCCTTTTCTTCCGCCGCAGGCTTATCGGGGGAAAAGAAATGAGCCTTCCTATTTGCCGGGCACCGTTGATAAAATTGCTGCCATCAGAAGTGTTCTGCCTCAAACCATCGCTGAGCGGACTACACAAAATGCCATTAGGTTGTTTCGGTTTTCTGATAGCAAACTGTCCTAAAAGAGGTGAAGGATTCCTCCTTCCGGGGGTTTGGGGGTGTCCCCCCAAATTTAACAACTCCCCCAACGAGTGGGGGTTAGGGGGCTGAGTCAGACTGTGAACACTCTGGATTGAGGAAGCAGCTAGCTAACGGCCGCTTCCGGGGAAGATGAGGAGGCCATCATGAGTGAAACGAATGGTGTTCCCCAATCGAATCCGGTGCCGAAATCCAAACCGGTGGATGCTGTCGCCATCCAGGCCCTCATCACAGCAATGACCTCGGAAAGAGACGGGCTTAAGCGTCAGAAGGCCCGCCTGGAGCTAGTGGATATTGGTAGTCCGGCTGTTCCTTATCTCGTAGAAGCCATGCAGAACAAGCGAGAATGGGCTCGGTGGGAAGTTGCCAACGCACTGGGAGAGATCGCTGATGCAGCGGCAGTTCCGGTTTTGGTGGAAGCCCTACGCGATAAGGTATTCGATGTTCGCTGGTTGGCAGCAAAAGGGCTGATCCGGATCGGATGGAGATCCATTATCCCGGTGATCGAGTCGCTGATCGATCATGCCGATGCCATCTGGATGCGCGATGGGGCGCATCATGTTTTGCATGATCTGGCCAGAGGGCGATTCCAGGAACCCTTAGGGCCGATACTGACTTCGCTCAAAGGGATCGAAGCCGCAGTAGAAATCCCGCTGGTAGGTCGAAAGGTTCTGGAGGCGCTGAAGCCAATTGAGGTCCAAGCCATCCGGGAAGAGCAGGAGGCCAGGGAGAAGGCCGAACCGGAAACAGAGAATGGCACCCATTGACTGAAGGTAAATAGGTTTACATAAGTCTGGTGCGAGGCGAATTGAGAAGGAGGCAGACATGAAAATTCCCGACTATATCCCGGTCAGTGAAGTCAAAAAGGTGTGCAAAGAATTGGGCATTCGGGACTGGACCGCTTTGAAGAAACCCGAGGTAAAGGTGGAGGAAGCCCGCATCGTTCTGGCTGCGCTGGAAGTGAAAAACCCGGAATTTGGGGTCGAAGACTTCCGGCAAGGCCTCGAAGTGGAGTTGGAGCACGGGGTGGCCTTCAATGACTGCAACGTGACCAATAATCATCCGCTGCTCACCGGCAAGATTGTGCTGGCCCACTTCAAGGAGTCGCTGGATTACTACAAACGGCTGGAGGTGGCGGAGATAGAGGGCGACATGCTAAAGGCTGCGGCGGCGGGAGATGCCGCAAAACTGCAGCAAAAGTATCAGAAACTGGTGAAGGCGAAGCTGGCGTTAATCCAGGATGAGACAACCCGGCTGGGATAAGTGTTTTTCTAGGTTTTGGAGTGGAAGGGGCGGCCGCAGAATCATTGATTCTGCGGCCGCCAACTGCTAGTTAGGAAAGCTCTGATCAAGTCGGTCAAAGAATAAATTCAGCGGAATTCCCGCCATAAAATAACGTCGGAGTGTGGTTTTCCGTGGTTCCGCTCTCTGAACAACCCCTTTTCAGGGGAAATCCTGTCTGCTTGGGCAGACTACGCCCTAATCATCAGCAAGTCCTTGCGAACCATGTATAAGTTGGCCAGAGCGAATAGGCTGAACACTTGAGCCGCATTTTTTGCCAGACCATTGTATCTCACCTTCCGATAACCCCACAGATGTTTGACCACCAGGAAGGCATGTTCTCCTTTCGCCCGTGTCCGATGTTGCTCATGATTCCAGTCTTTGTCTTCTTGAGTCAAGGGATGACCGGCACTTCCTTTACGATCAATATGCCACTCGATTCCCTGGGATTCAAACTCCTGACTCTTTCCGGTATTGGAATAAGCCTTGTCTCCATAAACAGACTTTTCTTCTCCATGAAGCAGAT
>JAQTRE010000125.1 GCA_028711995.1 Dehalococcoidia bacterium
GTCTGCTTATGCCTGTGGTTCTCTCTGAACATCCCTTCACCTCAAGTCGAATAGCCTCAACTTGAGTCTATCGCATCCCAATATCAGCTTCAATACCAAGGCGCTACCTTTTTGCAGGAACGCCAAGCATGGTTCTCTTGATATAGTCTGCCACCAGTCTATCAGCGATGTCCTGCATTTCATCAGACTTCACCTGGTCCATGGCTTTCTCATAAGCCTCTATCTGTGATTGTATTGCGTCTCGACAGATTTTGGAAAAGTTGTGGGTGCTTTTGAGAGGCTTGAATCTCTCAATCAGTTCATCTGGAACAAGGATTCCTAAACGCATTTGTTACTCTCCGGCTGCAAGTGAGTCTGTAATGCATAAGACGCTTATGTGCATAATGACCTGGTCCAACCATGATGGACAGTTGCCCATGTGTTTTCCCGATAACTCAACTGGAATCGTTGTTAGAATCACTATCTACTCAATCCTTAAGGAAGCATCATTCAGTAAGCTCTGATTAGGTCCTGATCAACCCCCAGACCACCAATCTTAAATAGTGTAAGGGCGACCTTGTGAGTCGCCCTTACAGGGGACATCCTTTGACAAGCCTGTCCTGAGCGACATTGCAAGTCGCTTGGGCAGGGGGCACCACCCCAACTCCCGGCAGAATTCCTCCGGCAAAGGAATTTAGGAGGTGATATCTGCAAGCTGCAGAAACGTGTTGTGCAGCCTCTCCGCAAGGACCTCGGTCAAGCCCACATATAAGGCATAGGCCAAGGCAGGATTCTTGCGGTGCAATTTGCGCAGGTCCTGTCCGTTGAAAACCAGCATCTTGGTTTTCTCTACAGCGGTTATGGTGGAGCGGTAACGATATGGCGGCACCAGCGCCGACCAGCCAACGACTTCATAACGGGAAGCGGTTTGAATCTTTCGCTCGTGGCCCCTTCCCAGGTCGATGCTGATGGATACCAGTCCCTCTCCAATAACATAGAACTTCTTCGCCTCGGCTCCCGCCATTTCAATGATCTTCCCGGCTTCATACTCGACCTGGGTACAAAGACCAGCCAGAGCCTGAATCTGGTCATCTGTAGCCATCGGTAATGAAACAGACTTGGTCCAGCGTTCCGCTGCCTTTCTCAAGACTTCAATTTTGTCCACTCTCTTCCCTCCTATTTGTGTTGCCAGGGTATTTGCTCGTCTCCGAGTTAAATTTCCTCTCCCAAATCTTTGAGCTGCTGGTAGGAAAAGACCGGGCCATCGAAGCATACATACTTCTCACCGATGTTGCAATGGCCGCATTTCCCCAGACCGCATTCCATCCTTCTTTCCATGGTAGTGATGATGCGATCTCCCTTGAACCCCATCTTCAGCAAGTCCAGAATCACGAAGTGGATCATGATGGGCGGTCCGCAAACAAACGCCACGGTATTGGCCAGGTCTATCTCGATTTTGGGCAAGAGCGAACCGACGACTCCGATATTTCCCTTCCAGTCATTTGCGGGATTGGTGTCAACCGTCATCAGCACTTCGCTGTTGGGCACCTTTTCCCATTTGGCCAGATCGTCCATAAAGCAGAGCATCTTGGGATAGCGGCAACCGTAAAGGATGCTGATTTTCTTGAACTTCTCTCTTTCTGCAAACATCTGGTTGATATTGGAACGAAGCGGTGCCAAACCGATGCCGCCGGCTACGTAAAGGATATTCTTACCAGTAACCTCATCGAAAGGAAACGTGTTGCCATAAGGGCCTCTGAAGCCGATGACATCGCCGACTTTCTTGGCATGCATGGCGCGGGAAACCTTGCCGACCCCTGCCACGCTGAGCTCTAGGTAACCTTTCATAGCGGGCGAGGAAGTGATGGAGATCGGGGCTTCCCCAACTCCGAATATGGTCACTTCGCCGAACTGGCCGGGCCGATAGGCAAAGGACTCTTTCAGAGCCGGATTATTGAACTCCAGGGTGAATGTCTTGATGTTCTCGGCTTCGTCCCGCATTTTTTTGATGGTCATCAAATGAGGGGCATAGATATTATTTGTCATTTCGAGGTTACCCTCCCCAGTACATGAGTGATGTCGATTTCCGCCGGACAAACCTCTATGCATCTCCCGCATCCGGTGCAACCCGGAACGCCGCCGTATTTATCCGGAGTATAGACATATTTGTGGAATATTCGCTGTCGTAGTCTCTCAAATTGGGCCAGCCGGGTATTTTCCGCCGCCATTTGAGTAAAGCCGCCAAGCTGGCAGGTATCCCAGTATCTTACCCTGGTGCTGACTTTCCCGTCTTCGGCGATATCTTCAATATTGAAGCAGTGGCAGGTCGGGCAGACGAAGTTGCAGCCGCCGCAGAGTATGCAGGTTGCCGATTCCTCGGCCCAAAGGGCATCGTCCCAAGTCTCCGGCAATTTCTGTTTGGCCGCTTTGGCATCGACAACGGGCTTGAATCCCTGCTTGCATTTCTCTTCGGCATCGCGGGCTTTTTTCAGGTCATCATCTGTTGCCGCAGCAAAGAGGCTGGGGTATTTATCAGCAATCACTTTGCCCGCTTCGCTGCCGATGTTCACCAGATACTTATCCCCCAAATCGGTGAACATGATATCGAAAGCTTCACTGGCAAAAGGCCCGGTCTGGCAAGCCACACAAAAGCCAGTATCGCACGGCTGATTGCAGTTAAGCCCCATCAGAAGCGTGTTCGACCGACGGGCCTGGTAGTAGGTATCGACGTAGCCTCCCAAATAAATGGTGTCCAGTGTTTTGATCCCGTAGAGATCGCAGGGGCGAATACCCCAGAGGATGCGCTTTTTCGTATTCAGGTGCGCTTGGACACTCACATTCACCTTATCGGTGGCATCGAAGGTGAATATCCTCTCCTTTTGGGGGAACATGTATTCTTTGGGGGAAACCGGAGGCCTGCCTTTGAAATCGGTTGCCAATCCATTGGAACCAAGATCGCCAAACAGCAGGTTGCCATTCTCGATCACGGGTACGATCATTTCATGATCACTGGCCAGCGATTTCAGGAAATCGGCCAGTTTTCCTTTGTTCATTGTAGTCATTACGTTTTTCATAGCCGCTATTTCCTCTCCAGTTTGACCGCGCAGACTTTGTATTCCGGGATTTTGGCCACCGGATCAAATTTATCTGAAGTGAGTCTGTTGGCCGCATTCTCAGCAAAGTGGAAGGGAATAAAGACCAGCCCTTCCTGAATCGTATCCACAACCCTGACCTCGGCTGAGATTTCGCCTCTCCTTGAAGTTACTTTCACCGTCGCATGGTTCCTGACTCCGATCTTAGAGGCGTCGTTTTTATTGATCTCCACATAGCATCTGGGAGCTTCCCTGTCCAAAGCCCAGTCTTTCCGGGTTAGCGTTCCGGTATGATAATGGAACCCGCTGCGTCCGGTGGTGAGCATGAAGGGATAATCGCTGTCCGGTGTTTCTGCGGACGGACGATATTGAATCGGCATGAACTTCCCCTTCCCTCGCGAGAAAGCGCCGCCCTTGTGAAGGAAAGGCGTGCCGGGGTGTTCGGTATTCGGGCAGGGCCAGCTCAGGCCTCCCTTTTCCAGTCGGCTGTAGTTAATGCCACCGTAAGAAGGCGTCAGCTTGGAGACTTCTGCCATAATGTCGCTGGGCGAAGCATAATCCGCCGGGTAGTTGAAGTAACCGAAAAGATCCTTCAGTATCTGCCAGTCGGGCTTGCTGTTTCCGATGGGATCTATGGCCTTTCTGACTCGCTGGACCCTTCTTTCCGTATTGGAGAAGGTGCCGTCCTTTTCAGCACTGGATGTTCCCGGCAGGACTACATCTGCAAGCATAGCAGTTTCGGTCAGGAATATATCCTGCACCACCATAAACTCAAGCTTCTTTAAAGATTTCTCCGCATGATTGAGGTTAGGATCGGAGACCATGGGATTCTCACCCATGATGTACAATGCTTTGATCTTGCCTTCACCGGCTCCGTTTATCATATCCGTGGCGGTGAGTCCCGGCTTTCCGGGCAACGTAACGCCCCAGGCCTTCTCGAATTTCTGGCGGAGTTCGTCGGTGGCTACCGCCTGATAGCCGGGGAAGACATTGGGGAGGCATCCCATATCGCAAGCGCCCTGCACGTTACTCTGGCCTCGAAGGGGATTGACGCCGGTGGATTCCTTTCCGATATTCCCTGTCAGCATTGCCAGGTTGGCACATGACATCACTCCGTCGACACCACTGGTATGCTGGGTAACGCCCATGCAGTAAATTAAGGAGCTCTTTCCGCTGCGTGCATATAACCTGGCGGCCTCGATAATTTGCGCAGCAGGCACCCCTGTGATCTGCGAGGCTTTATCAGGGGTGAAGTCAGCCACCGTTTTTTTCAGGTCTTCAAAACCCTCTGTGTGGTTTTCGACGAAATCCTTATCATGCAAGCCCTCGGCAATGATCACATGGAGCATGCCGTTCATGAGGGCCACATTTGTTCCGGGTTTAAGGCTGATATAGAGATCGGCAAGTTTGCCGACCAGGGTCTTTCTGGGGTCAGCGACAATCAGTTTGGCCCCGTTTTTGACTGCCTTTACAATCTGATTGGCGACCAGGGGATGCTGTTCAGTGGTATTTGAACCGATTGCAAAGATGACCTTGGCTCCGCCGATTTCGGTGATGGAGTTAGTCATGGCGCCGCTTCCGAAGGTTGTGGCCAGACCGGCCACAGTAGCCGAGTGTCAGAGGCGGGCACAATGATCGATATTGTTTGTACCGATAACCGCGCGAGCGAGTTTTTGCAATAGATAATTTTCTTCGTTGGTGCATTTTGCCGAAGTCAGCACGCCAATGGAATCGCTGCCGGATTCCTTTTTGATCTGCGTCAGTTTCTCGGCGATCAGCTTGTAGGCTTCATCCCAAGACGCCTCTCTGAACGTATCACCTTGCCTGATGAGCGGCGTCTTTAATCTCTCCGGACTGTGGATATATTCATGCCCCTGCCATCCCTTGATGCACATCTTGCCCTGACTCACCGGATGAGAGGCACAGGGATAAACGGCAACCACTTTGTTATCTTCTACTCCCAGATAGAAGTTGCATCCACACCCGCAAAATTCACAGGTAGTCAACACCTTTTTTTGCAACGATGTCCTCCTTTTGTGCTTCCGGCTTGGTATTCTGCCAAGCCGGAAGCGTTCATTTCCCCATCACTTCTACTGATTGGCTAAATAAGAGCCCCGATTTTAGCCGGACACATGGTTTTCTACTTCTTGGCTGCAGGTTGTGCTGGAGTTGCTGCTTTATTGTTATCCTTCAGATAGATCCACCAGTATATCCCGCCAACAAAGACCCCTCCGCCAACGATGTTCCCGAGAGTGACCGGTATAAGGTTATGCCAGATGAACTCCCACCAGCCAACACCACAACCCTGGAATATGCCTGCAGGTATGAAGAACATGTTGGCTACACTGTGTTCAAAGCCCAGACATACGAAGGCCATGATGGGGAACCATATTGCCCAAATCTTTCCGACGATATCCTCACTGCTGAGGGCCATCCATACGGCCAGACAGACCAGCCAGTTACAGCCGACTGCGCGCCAGAAGGCAACGTCCCAGTCCAAGCCAACCTTGGCTGTGGCGATCTTACCGATGTAACTGTGCCATGGATCGGCTGCAAAGAGATTTGTTTCGTGCGATAAAAACCAGGCGACGAAGATCGAACCGGCAAAGTTTCCGATATAGACCAGAATCCAGTTTCGGCTTAGCCCGGACCACGTGGCCCTTTTATCCAGGCAGGAAACTGTCGGGAACATGCAGTTACCCGTAAAGAGCTCGGAACCGGCAATGACTACCAGCATCAGTCCGACCGGGAACACGCCGCCGAAGACCAGCTTTTGCAGTCCTGGAAAGTTTCCCCATCCGGTACCGCCAGCTGCCGTCACGGCCAGCTGTGCGCCAAAAGCGATGAATGCGCCGGCCAGAAAGCCGAGTAGCAGCAATTTGTCCGTCTTCATTTGAGTCTTTACTGCGCCTATAGAACATGCAGTCTCAGTAATATCCTTAGGAGCTTTAAATCCCATTATCCGTCCTCCTTTTCCTAATATATGTTGCTATGTTGTTTTTTGGATTTTTCTCGATCTCTTGTAGACAGTCATCCATTCGGGGCTCCAACTTTACGAAACAGTTATTGCAATAAGTCTCCTCCTTTTTGGCCGTCTGAGCAGGTTTCAAAGGAAAATCGCTTCTCTCTGTACCGTGCGGAATCAAACGGAAGCGATCTTCTTCTTTGCCTGAGGCGAATACATGAAAAAGGATGTCCTTTCGTAGACATCCATTCGCCAAACACGTTTTTCATAGTGTATCTAATACCTTGCTTATAAAATAACCATCTTATCTCCTTTCCAATAAGGGAGGCACAAAAGTTTCCTCTTGAACCCTCGAAACCTTTCGGTCTGCCGACTGTGCGCCATAGTTTATACAACTTTAGGCGTTGCAGCTCGGAGAAATTTATAGTCTATGCCAACGACCACTAAAAAACCTCCGGTATTGTACCATAAGTAGCTCATGCAGGCAATACAATGATCCCAGAGACTCATTTTTCCTGACGCAACACGCGCGAGATTGGGGCTAAAGGATTGTGCATTAGCACGAAGGATGAAAGGGACGTTTACTGGTGTTTCGATGAGCGTTTAGGGAACCATTTTTCAGGCAAAAAGCCTTCTGAAACTGCCCGCTCAGATTGAGGTGGCAGGGTGGCCAGGGGCATGACTTGCATACAGTCCGCAGGTGATCAGTCAATGGGATCGATTTTGCCGCGAGATAGGGATAACGCGGGGTTAGAGTCTCGGATTTGCTGATCTGAGCGAGTCGGGCCAATCCCTGATACCGGCCCCGGATGGGGTAAAGCGGAGGCAAGGCCTGTGTGAGCATTGACCCGGGCAATGCTCATTTGACGGCGATCCGGGCATCTACCACCCAGCATCCTTCACCCTGCGCCATGACTTTCACCGGATTGAAGTCCAGCTCAGCGATTTGCGGAAAGTCTTCCACCAGAGCCGAAAGCCGGAGCAGAAGATGCTGAACCGCTGGTATATCAGCGGGAGGAGAACCCCTGAATCCTTCAAATACCCTCGCCATCTTGATGGAGCTGATCAACTCTTTGGCGTCCAGATCGGTGAGCGGGTGGATTTTGACTGCGATGTCCTTGAGAAGTTCGGCATATATCCCTCCGATGCCGAACATCAGCAGCGGGCCAAAGGACGGGTCTTGCGTCATCCCCACAATCGTCTCGATGCCTCCTTCTACCATTTGCTGCACCGTAACTCCTTCCATTTCATTCCGGCGGTCGAGTTGAACCAGCCTGGCCTCAATATCGTTAAAGGCCTTTTCTACATCGCTGCGCGACCTGACGTCAAGTATCACTCCGCCAACGTCTGTCTTATGTATGATTGTGGATGACGCAAGCTTGATGGCAACGGGAAAGCCCATTCTTTCAGCGATGTTGCCGGCTTCGGCTTGAGTTCTGGCGATGATTGCCTCGGCAATGCGTATGCCGTAGCAGTTGAGGAGTTCGGCGATCTCTGCTGCCGAAAGCCAGAACGGTCTCTGGAGATTGAGGGTCAACACTCGCTCCATCAGATTCTGTGCTTTTTTGCGTTTGATTCCGCGGAGCCTGGGAATAACCCCTTTGGGTTTTCTCGCCCATTCGCCATACTCTACAGACTTGGCCAGCGCTGAAACAGCAGCTTCAGGGAACGCATAGCAAGGAACGAATTTGCCCTCGGAGCCCAGTTTTGACTTAAAACCCTTCCGTCCAAGAAAGCAAGCCAGCAGCGGCTTCTTTTGCCGCTGGAAGATGGGGGAGGTACGCCGAAAGGCTTCTTCCATGTTGGTTAGATCAACAACCGTAG
The DNA here is from genome assembly GCA_028711995.1 of Dehalococcoidia bacterium. Classification (NCBI taxonomy): domain Bacteria; kingdom Bacillati; phylum Chloroflexota; class Dehalococcoidia; species Dehalococcoidia bacterium. The sequence continues at coordinate 7,861 of JAQTRE010000125.1, forward strand.
GGGGTATGAATATGGCGATCACGGCGTCATTGCCTTCGTTGTTGGCCAGCACCTTCATTACTGCCTCGAATTCCTTCTCCGCAGCACCGGCAGTCAGGTCCAGTGGGTTGCGAATCAATATGTCCCGATCAATTGCTTCCTTCAACGATTTCATCGTTTCCGGGGAGAACTCCGGCAGGACTAACCCGTTATGCTCGCAGGCATCGGCGGCAAGGATACCCGGTCCGCCTCCGTTGGTTAAGATGGCTACCCTTCTGCCTCTCGGAACCGGCTGGTTGGAAAGCAGCTCAGCCACATCAAACAGGTCTTCCAGGACATTTACCCTCAGGATGCCGGCCTGCCGAAAGAGCGCATCGGAGGCGATCTCAGGGGTAGCCAGAGCCCCCGTGTGAGAGGCGGCGGCGCGCGAACCGGCCAGAGTGCTGCCGCCCTTTACCGCCACGATCGGCTTGCTTGCCGATACCCTCCGGGCAATGCGCGCAAAATTGCGGGGATTACCAAATGATTCCAGGTAGAGCAGGATGACTTTGGTGGCCGGGTCATGCTCCCAATACTGCAAAAGGTCATTGGATGAGATGTCAGCCCGGTTGCCTACGCTGGCAAATGTGGATATGCCCATATTGAGTTCTCTGGCATAGTCCAGGATAGCTAGTCCTAGGGCACCGCTTTGGGACAGGAAGGCAACGTTGCCGCGAGGGGGGTAGATCGGCGAGAAGGTGGCGTTCAGACTTACCGCAGGATCGGTGTTGATTACTCCCATGCAATTCGGGCCCACCAGTCGCATCCCATAACCCAGCGCGATATCCCTCAAATCGCTTTCCCGTTCGGCCCCT
>JAQTRE010000126.1 GCA_028711995.1 Dehalococcoidia bacterium
CTGACGCTTCGTTGAGTCCCGATGACATGTACTTGGGCGACTCGTGGCATGAAGCGTCATACCTGCCGGTTGGTGGTGTGTATACTGGTAACGCCACCGTTACACTGCCTCAGGATGAAACGATGGAGCCGGGGACATACTTTGTTCTCATCGAGACCGACAACGGGAACTACCAACCGGAATCAAACGAGACGAATAACACAGGTGCAAGCGACAGCCTCACTCTTACCCTCCCGCCCTTCGATCTTACGGTCGAGTCCGTGACGGTATCAGGTGACATGTATTTTGGAGGCCAGATGGACGTCGCGTGGACGGTGCGGAACACCGGCACTGAGGCAGCGACTGACTCCTGGTATGACGGAATCCGGCTTTCCCGGGACGCTACGTTGAGTCCCGATGACATGTACTTGGGCGACTCGTGGCATGAAGCGTCAGCCCTGCCGGCTGGTGGTGTGTATACTGGTGCCGCCACCATTATGTTGCCTCAGGATGAGATAATCGAGACCGGGACTTGGTTTATCCTTGTCAGCGCCGACAACGGGAACTACCAACCGGAGTCAACCGAGACGAATAACACAGGTGCAAGCGGCAGCCTCACTCTTACCCTGCCGCCATTTGATCTCCAGGTCGAATCCATCACCGTAACCGGTGACACTTACTTTGGAGGGCAGATTGACGTCACATGGACGGTGCGGAACACAGGCACCGAGGCAACGACAGACTCCTGGTATGACGGATTTTATCTTTCCTCTGATGCCACGCTGAGTTCGGACGATAGATACCTGACTTCCAAGTGGCATGATGTAACTCCCCTTGCTGCCGGCGCCGCTTACACGGCTACCGCCACAATTACGCTGCCTCACGATGAAACGACGGAACCCGGAACCTGGTTCATCCTTGTTAAGACCGACCGCTCGAATTCCCAACCGGAATCAGTTGAGACGAATAACACAGGTGCAAGCGAGGCGCTTACTCTCACGTTGCCACCCTTCGATCTCCAAGTCGAGTCCGCGACGGTAAGTGGCGACATGTATTTCGGGGGCCAGATCGACGTCTCCTGGACAGTCCGGAACGCCGGCAGCGGAGCCACGACCAACTCCTGGTATGACGGATTGTATTTATCCCCTGACGCCACGCTGAGTGCGGACGACAGGATATTGACCTCCTGGCGGCATGACGGATCCGCCCTCCCAGGAGGCAGTGAGTATGCTCAAACCCTGACTGTTACACTACCGCTCGACGCAACCCTCGATTCTGGCAGTTACTTCGTTATCGTAGTGACCGATTCTTATGGCGACCAACTGGAATCAAATGAAACAAACAACACAGGGGTGAGCACAATACTGCCCCTCACAGTTCCCCCACTACCCGACCTCGTTGTCTCCGACATTACGGCCCCTGTGCAAGCCATGGCTGGCGATGAAATCCCCATTTACTGGACCCTAACCAATCAAGGGACTGTTGCAGCGAATGGTTCTTGGTGGGACAAGACCTATCTGTCGAACGCTCCAACGGGGAGCCTAGACCATTACATTAGCCAAGTTCTCTTTACAGGCGCCATCCAGCCCGGAGAGACTATAAGCCGCGCCGCGACGGTTACCCTACCGGCCGATATTGATATTCAAGGCCCTTACTGGATAACTGTAGTGACCGATTACGCAAACGCTGTCTTTGAACACTCTAATGATAGCAATAACGTTACCGTTGACGACACTTTTATCAACGTTCTGGTACTGCCACGAGTAGCGGGACACACTCCGACCAATGATTGGCCTGGCCTTTTTGATTGTATCCAGTTTGATTTCAACCAACCCATGGACCAAACAACCTTTGCGCCAGCCGATGATATCTTGAGTTTTATCGGTCCTGAAGGTTCAGTGACAATAACAGGCTGTGAATGGAGCGATTCCGATACCCTGACAATCACGTTTGCTTCCCAGTTTTCCCTCGGGAATTATACAATGGTGATGGGCCCACAGATTCTGAACTACAGAGGAGAAGCGCTGGATCAGGACAGGGATCTCCTCGCGGGCGAGGAGATCGACGATCGTTTTCAAGCGACCGTGTTGGTGAGCTACTCCGGACCCATTAGCCGCGATACGGTTTGGAGCCCGGCTTTAGGAACGATAGTCGTCGCCAGTGATCTTGTGATTGCCGAGGGCGCAACCCTGACTATCGAGGCAGGTACAATAGTAAAATTTGCCGGTACGTCTGCCGGCCTCGAAGTGAACGGAGTCCTCAACATCAATGGCACAACATCAAGTCCTGTCATTCTGACTTCGTACAAAGACGATACGATCGGGGGCGATACGAACGGAGATGATGCAGTGTCGATCCCGGTTCGTGGAGATTGGCATGGCATATCCTTTAACAATTTATCGAGTCCGAGCACCCTTGAAGGATTTGAAATCCGTTATGCATCGGCAGCGGTAAACTCCGGGTATTGGTACCAGCCGCCAGCCGGCCTTGCTGTGCTGCGCAATGGGATCCTCCGCAATAATGACCTTGCCGTCGTCGCTCGCGTTGCCTACGCAGAACTCATCGTGGAGAATTGTCTGATTATCCATAACCGGGAAGCTATAGCAGGCCGGAACACCGCCCAGATCATCCTTCGCAACTGCACTATCACGGATAATGATAGCACGGGAGAAGGAAAATTCACGATGTTCACATTTGAGAACTGTGTTTTTGCCTTCAATGGCAGCGGGATCATGGATATACAGTCCCCCACGGATTTGGAACTCCGGAACTCCACTTGTTATGGAGCCGATGCTTCAACGTTTATAGCTGTTCTGGGAGATACCGTATTTGACGAAAACAAGAACATCAACGCCGACCCGCTGTTCGTAGACTGCACTGCAGGCAACTACGAATTATCAGCTAATTCTCCGGCCATCGACTCTGCCGGCGGGATTGGGGCACCTGTGACCGATTATCTTGGCAGGAATCGTCACGATGACACGGGAATCTCCAACACGGGTTCGGGGTACCCGGCATATGTGGATATGGGGGCATTCGAAAGACAGGAGAACAGTCTGTCATGTGATCTTGCAGTAACCTATGTTTCCGATCCGACTCCAGAATTCTTGAGCGTTGGTGAAACGTTCAGTGTCAACTGGACTGCCGCAAACATCGGCCTGATAGATGCCGCCGGTACTTGGCAGGATGCGGTATATCTTTCCGCTGACCCCTATCTCAGTTCGGACGACCGGCTACTCGTTCAGCGGGTACACACATCCATGCTGTCTCCTGGTGATTCCTACACAGAAAGTCTGACGACAACGGCTCCCAGCATCTCTGGGCCGTACTATGTGCTTGTTCGTACTAACGCCGGACGCTCTGTCGTGGAACCGACCGAAATCAACAACGTGGCAATTGCCGCGCACGCGCTGGCTATCGGCGTGCCTGTTGTCGCCATCGGCACGCCGGTCTCAGGCACCGTGACAGATGGACAATGGACGTATGTGCGGTACGAGGGGACACCGGGAGGTACGGTCCGCCTCGAACTGGATGCTGTCAGTTCTTCCGGGACCATAGGGCTCTACCTGCGTTACGGAGTTCCGCCGACACTGAACTCCTTCGACCTGTCTGCTTCAATTCCCAATAGTCCGGACCAGCAGTTACGGATACCCACACCGATCGAAGGGACATACTACATTGGCATTTACGGCGCCTCGGTGCAGGGCTCCCCCACAGGCTTTACCCTCACCGCCGCTTCGACGGTTCTTGACATCCGCCGGGTTTCACCCAATCTGGTAAGTAATGCCGGTTCGGCAACGATCAAGATCGAAGGCGACAATTTCGAGCAAGGCGCCAAAGTAGAGTTGAATGCATCAGACGGTAGCGTGATTCAAGGCGAAGCATATTACCAGGATGCTACTACATTATTTGTCACCTTTGACTTAAAGGCTGCTAATGCACCAGCCGGCATCTATGATGTTATGGTCACCAACTCTGGATTGGCTACTACGACCGAAGTGGGCGCGGTTACTATTGAAACTCAGGCCATCAGCCAGTTCAGCGCGAGCCTTACGATGCCTGCAACAACCAGGCCGGGGCGGGTTATCGACATACTTGTCAACTACACTAACCCCGGTACGGTTGATATTCTTTCTCCCATCTTGACTTTAGACAGTGGAGTCTCTGATTGTGAGTGGCAACTACCAGGTACTGACACCTGGGTTACCGGGTCCACGGTCCGTTTCATGGGCCTCAGCAGCGAAGGTCCGGCCACGGTACTGCGTCCTGGTCAGACCGAGACGGTCATCGTCAAGCTCCGTGTTCCTTTCCGCCCCGAACCGATAACCGTTTCTCTCTCCTCGCTTGGTGCTACAGCGACGGACGGCACAAATACAGCAATCAACTGGGCCGAGTTTGAGCAAGAGATTCGCCTGCCTGACGTCGACGCAGCTACGTGGGATTCTATTTTTGCCAGACTCAAGACTGACATCGGTACAACCTGGGGTGACTATGCCCAGGAACTGCGAGAGGACGCAGCTCGGTGGGATGCGGCCGGCAAACGGGAATATTCAGTCCGTGAACTGTTTGGCATGGAACTCGACCAAGCCTTTGGATTGCCGACAGGCATGATTGCCGGCAAGGTTGTCGCCGCGGAATCCAATTTGCCCCTTGTTAACGTGACGATAATCGCCTCAGGAATCAACACTGCGAGCGCGGCACAGGCCGTCACAGATGCTAAAGGTGTATTTATTCTCTATGGCCTGGATACCGGCGAATACAAGATTAGCGTAAGCGGACACCTATCTGCCGAGGGCCAGGATCTTCAACTGCCTTCGGGTACCGATCTACTGAATGCCTTGGTTGCCGTTACAGAGGCCGGGCATCTGTCCGGTATAGTTAGTTCTGCGAACGATGGTATGCCACTTGCCGACACGGTCGTTACGATGACAAATAGCGATAGTTTGTTTTCTTGGTCAGTGGTTACCGACGAAAGGGGATGTTTTGCATTTAATGAATTACCGGCAGATTCGTACGTGCTGCGTGCCACTGCACCTGGCTATGTCGATCAAGCGGTTAATTATATTCAGATCACTCTTGGAGAGACAAAATACCTGGATGTTTCCCTCGAAGCAGGCGCTACTATATGCGGAAGTGTGCTTAACGCCGCTGATCAATCCTCGTTAGCGGGCGTTTCTATCTTTGCTTTTGGTCAAGTCTCTGGCTACCGGACGGTTGTGACGACTGCGGCGGATGGATCGTACCGGATCTCAGGGTTGCCCGCCGACACCTACCGCATCAGTACCAGTTTCACTGGGTTTGTGCGAGAAGTTTTCGAGGGGATAGGCGTCGCCAGTGGCCTTGAGTACAACGGGGTGAACTTCCAGCTCGAGTATGGCATTTCCATTACCGGTACTGTTTGCAGCGCTTCGACTGCTGAACCACTTGGAAATGTAGTGGTGATCCTATCAGGTCAAGCAGAAGGTGACTCTTATTCGGCTATGACGGACGATTACGGTGTTTATGTCATTGAAGGTGTGCCGAGCGGCCAGTGGACGGTCACGGCGAGAGGGGAAGGTTTTCTGGCGCTTTCCGACCAAACGATTACGCTCACAGCACCACTAGCCACCACTCTTGACATCACTCTTCAAATGGGGGCAAGCATAAGTGGAACCGTTTATGACCAGATAGGCCAGTTGGTTGCCGGTGCAATGGTCGTAGTAGAGGATTCGGAGGGGGTGTCGAGAATCACGGTAACAGCAGATGACGGCAGTTACATATTTTCTGGGCTATGCGCAGGTACTTACTCGCTGCACTTAAGCGCGGCAGGATTTGCGCCCAAGGAAGTCGTTGCTGGTTCTGTGGACCTTGGTCAAATGCTTACCGGAATTGATGTCAATCTAGAAACCGGCGCTTTGGTCGCCGGTGTAATTACAGATGCCAACGGAGGCGTGCCCATTCCTGATGCTATCGTGACATTTTCAGGGAGCAATGGCGAGCCCAGGCGCTTGACAACAGCACTTGATGGTACCTTTATATCAAACGAATTTGCCCCTGGTCTATATTGTCTTCGTGTTGCTGCAAGTGGTTATTCTGCTGAAGAGCAAATGATCAATATAACCGAAGCTGGGTTGTTTGACCTTTCCATATTTCTTACATCAGGTGTTAGTTTGTCAGGCATACTCACGGCGTCCGATGCTATAACTCCTGTTCCATTTGCTCATATAACTCTGCGAACCGCTGACAATACAGCCATAGCTTCTGAATACAGTGATGAGATTGGAAGGTACGTCTTTGAGCAAGTGCCAAAAGGTGATTATTTATTACAGGTGTGTCATGAGGAATTTTCGTTTTCAGATACCTTCATTGCCATCTCGGGCAGCGAGCCACTTCAATTTGACTTATTAGCCGGTAGTGCTTGGCTAAGTGGAGTCGTCACTGATCAAACTGGACAAGCTGTGGCGGAAGCAACTATTCGGATCATAAGGGCTGAAACGCTATCTCCGATAATATTGGAGGCAACCAGCGATTCGATGGGAAACTATTCAGTAGAGAACCTTGTATCAGGTGAGTATCTCATGATTGTTGATGCCAACGGAAATGGTAGACATACTCAGACAATAAATGTGACCGATGGACAACACCTGGCCTCTGACGTTAGTTTAGAAGACCCATTGACTCTTACTGGGACAATAATTAATTTTGTGACTGGTAAGCCAGTTGTCGATGCTACAGTATTTTTATTCAATTCGTCATCCCCCGATTCGGACCCTGGCTTTGTCGTGCAGGCTAACAGCGCTGGTGAGTTTAACATCACCGGTGCTGAGACAGGAAACTATACTCTCCTTGTTACAGCTTCCGAATTCATGATGGGCAAATTACAGCTGCAACTTAGTTCCTCCACGTCTGTAACGGTATCGCTTGTACCTGGAGGATTTAATCTAAACGGAACTATTCACGATGAATACACGGGTCTCGCAGTCCCGAATGCGGTTATACAAGTGTTCTATGCTGGTCGTTTAGTTTCGGTTGGGAATTCCGAAAGTGACGGTTCCTTTGGATTCGAAGATCTCGGGGACGGAACATACAGAATCATTATTGCGTATGACGAAGTGAGTGTTGAGAGGACAGTCACGATTAATGGTGATACATCACTTGAGATCGGCTTTCCGGTAACCCGCATTGCAGTATTTTCATCACCTGCAGTACCGCAGTCAAGTGCGGCACCGCAGGTTTTACAGCGCTCTGCTTCTTACGCTTCAACCTTCAGTTGGTGGGACATTCCCGTAAAGGATAGGTACGAACCCAACTTAGTTCTTTTGGATGCACCCGCCACAGTATGGAATTGGGGTGGGATACTTGAGGAAGCTGAATATCGTAATCAATTTATTCAGCGGAATCCTATTGAAGACATAAAATGTAATGAAATTGTGGGAATAAAAGAACTTTACGATTCACTCATAAAAGAGAGAGAAACGATTATCAATCGTTGGTACTTTCAAACTAAGTGGATTTCGAGCGTCGAACTCTATTTAGATCTCATTGAAACAAAAAAATACGATGCTATAAATTCAGCTGTTACAAAACTTGCTTTGGGAATTGCCTGGAAGCCGCTTTCGATAGCGTTTGGAGTATGGGGCCTAATGCAAGATGTTCCGGCTGCTTGGCGGACCGTTGCTGAAGCACTTGATCGTCTCAACCAGGTACCTTTTGATGTTCTCGCCTCGCATAATCTCACTAATGCGGAGCGGACGATTGCTAGAGTGCTAAACAGTTTCGGAGCGAACGACGCCGATGCTCCCAATTCTGCATTTTTCCGATTAGTAGGCAGATTGCTTGGGGGATGGAATCTTTTTGAAAAGTGGTGCCAGGCGTGTGAAGCTTATGAGGCGAGTGTTCTGAAAAGTATGACTGACCTAAAGAACTGCAATGTTCAGACAATATTATACTGGAGAGACTGGAACGCATACCAGACAAAGCTGAAGCAGTACAATGAAATGAACAAACCATGCTTTAGTCTGATCGCCAATGCTACTTTAGGTGGAAGTGTAGATATTAAGTCAAATGAGGGCAGCTCTATCCACGATCACCCGGATCACTATCTCAAAGGAACGAGGGTGACCCTTTTCGCTTTAGAACAGGAAGACTATGAGTTTGATCGATGGATCGGTTTACCTTGGTGGGAGTCGTGGCAATCCGGCTACCCGGTTGTAGATATTACGATGAATCGGGATTGCTCGGTAACGGCAGTGTTTAAGCCCACAGAGAAAGACATTCCTAACAACCCCGATGAGTATCAAGATGGCGGAACTATTAACGTCCAAACCTCCATAAGTCCCGAGGACAAATGGGGACCCGCGGGTTATGATGATCCTGATACGCCAGCGGGTAGCGAAATGCACTGGGTCTCATCAGATCAGTCCTTTACCTATCGGATTGAGATGTGGAACAAACCTGATGCACCCGTGCCGACTCAGGATGCCGTTATCTACGACTACCTTGACCCAAACATCTTCGATCTCTCTACGTTCAACTTTACCCGCGTGGGATTCCTCAGTTGGGATCAGCCGCTTGCCGGTGGACAGACCATAGACACCCGAATAGATGCGAGACCGGAGATGACTATTGCCGTGGATGTCACAGCGACTTTCGATCCGGAGACAGGCCGTATTGAATGGTGGTTCCATACTGTTGATCCAATGACGGG
>JAQTRE010000127.1 GCA_028711995.1 Dehalococcoidia bacterium
GTTGCTATAAGGATAGCTGGTCCGTACCTGGGCGAAGAGGGCATCGATATTCCACGTTTCCATTCCGACCATGGAGATGATCGCCTGGGCCAACACATCGAGGGGACATTGGATGGGATGAACGGCCTCGATATCCTGTGAAAGGATGGCCGGGGCGAGCACGGCGGCCTCGACGAAATCCTGCGGATGAGTGGGAAACAGGGCTCCCCGGCTGATCTCGCCCACCTGATGTCCGGCGCGGCCCACCCGCTGAATGGCGGAGGAGACCGAGTGCGGAGACTGGATCAAAATAACCTCATCCAGCGCGCCGATATCGATCCCCATCTCCAGCGAGTTGGTGGCCACGATGGCCTTCAAATCCCCAGCCTTGAGCTTCTGTTCCACCTCGGTGCGAATCTCTCGGGAAAGCGAGCCGTGGTGCGAATAGGTTAGGGGGCTTTCTTCATGGGAGTTGATCTTGAACGCGATTTTCTCGCACAGGCGTCGGCTGTTGACGAACAGCAGCGTGGAGCGATTGCGCTGGATGATCCGGCCGAACTCGGCGACCAGTGGATTTCAGAAGTCGTCTTTGGCTTGATCGCTGGATGTGCCTTCCGGGAAGGTGACTCGAATGTCATATTGCTTGGAGGCAGTGGAGCGGATAATCGAGACTGGACGTGGCGTGTACGTGGGATTCTGGATATCCCCTTCCAGTTTGAAACCCCCGACGAATTCGGCTACGGCTTCAAGTGGCTGGATGGTGGCCGAAAGGGCGATGCGCTGGAATTCGCCGCAGAGGGGTACGAGCCGGTCAACGGCAGTGATGAGGTGAGTGCCGCGTTTGGTGGCGATCACGGAGTGAATTTCGTCCAGAATGATGGTGGAGAGGCCGCGCAGAATCGAGCGGCCTCCAGCAGAACTGAGCATCAGATTCAGGCTCTCCGGCGTGGTGATGAGAATCTCCGGGGGGTGGCGCTCCATGCGGCGTCGGTCCGATTCGGGCGTATCGCCGCTCCGCGTCAGAACGCGGATATCTGGAAATGGCTCAGAAGCCTGATCGAAGGCTTGCCGAAGTTCCCTCAACGGATTCAACAGGTTGCGCTGGATATCGTTGTTAAGCGCTTTCAGCGGCGAGACGTAGAGAACATGGGTGTGGCCGGTTGGCATCTTTCCGGTGACCAGTTGATCGATGGCCCAGAGGAAGGCCGTCAATGTTTTGCCGCTCCCGGTGGGAGCGGTGATGAGCACATGCTCGCCGCTGGCGATCCTCGGCCAGGCGGCCGACTGCACGTCGGTGGGCTGCCCGATTCTTTCAGCAAACCAGCGCGCGATGATGGGGTGGAACATGTTCATATTCATTTATGCTGACCTCACCCCCTCGATCCCCCTCTCCTTATCAAGGAAAGGGGGAAGAAAAGGAAATTTGGGGGACACCCCCAAACCCCCGATCGGGTCGAGGGCAGGCCCCCGGAAGGGGAGTGTCCCTTCACTCTCTGAGTGGAGGCCATTCCGGACTTGATCTGGAATCCAAGCTCTCGATCCCCGATTCTTGTCAAGGAAAAGGAACAGTTTTCGTAGGGGCACAATTCATTACGCCTGGGGCATCCCCATTCTCCGATCGGGCGATCACCCAGGATCGCTCCTATAAATTCCGACAACTGATGACTCTTATCCTATTATAAAGGATAAAGCTTGCCAGCTTCTGATGGGTGGTTTATCATTGGGAGAGGGAAATTCACACAATGATTGCCATCATCGATTACGGCGCCGGAAACCTGCGCAGCGTGGCCAAAGCGGTTGCCAGACTGGGATATCAGGCTCAGGTCACCCATGATCCTCATATGGTGCTGGCGGCAAATGTGGTCATCCTGCCTGGCGTCGGTGCTGCCGGCGACACGATGGACAGTCTCAAAAACCTGGGGTTGGTGGAGCCTGTCAAACAGGTGATTGTTGAGAACCGGCCCTTCCTCGGCATTTGTCTGGGCTTGCAGGTGCTGCTTACGTCCACCGAAGAGAGCGGCGGCTATCCCTGCCTTGACATAATATCGGGGCAGGTGAGGCTGCTTCCCCCCGGCCTCAAGGTGCCTCATATGGGCTGGAATCAGGTCAGGCAACAAACATCCCATCCTATCTTTGAGGGTGTCCCCGATGAGTCAAATTTCTATTTTGTCCACAGCTACTATTGCGATCCCGTTGATCGATCTCTGGTTGCCGGGGAGACCGGCTATGGGATCGACTTTTGCAGCATGGTCATCCAAGGCAATGTGGTGGCTACCCAGTTCCATCCTGAGAAGAGCGGAGATGTGGGGTTAAGGTTACTGGATAACTTTCTGAAGTTTAGCCTGGGGAAAGAGTGAGATGCTGACCAAGCGAGTGATTCCCTGTCTGGACGTCACTGGAGGCCGGGTGGTTAAAGGGGTGAGCTTTGTGAGCCTTCGCGATGCCGGCGACCCGGTTGAGCTGGCGGCCTTCTATGATAAAGAGGGTGCTGATGAGTTGGTCTTCCTCGATATCACCGCCTCCTCCGATGCGCGTCAGATTGTGGTGGACATGGTGGAGCGCGTCTCGGACAAGGTCTTTATTCCGTTCACCGTCGGCGGGGGGTTGAGGAGTGTGAGTGACATTCGGGAGATACTGGAGGCCGGAGCAGACAAGGTGTCTCTGAACACATCGGCGGTGGAGAATCCCAAACTGGTCTCGGAGGGCGCATCCCGGTTCGGCAACCAGTGTATGGTGGTGGCCATCGATGCCAAGAGGATTCAAAAAGGCGCTGTGGGAAGAGGCCATCTGGGACTGGACTCAAACTCTCGATGGGAAGTCTATACCCACGGCGGACGCAAGCCCACGGGGATAGATGCTGTCAAGTGGGCTCAGGAGGCGGTGCGATTGGGATCGGGAGAAATCCTGCTTACCAGCATGGACTGTGATGGGCATCAAGATGGCTACGATCTAGAGTTGACCTGCGCCATATCCGAGGCCGTGAACGTTCCGGTAATCGCCAGCGGCGGCGCCGGCAAACTGGAACACTTCTATAGTGCCGTGGTTGATGGCAAAGCCGATGCGGTACTCGCCGCCAGTCTCTTCCATTACGGAACCCTCTCTGTCCGTCAGGTGAAAGATTATCTGTCGGGCAGGGGCATTCCGATCCGGCTATAGGCGAGCGATGATTCCCCGGTTCACTTATTCCCGGCGGGGAAATCCGGCATCACCTAATCAGAGACGTTCCTAGTCCACGGCCACCATAACGCTGGAGGCCTTGATAACAGCGTACACTTCCTTCCCTTTGGCCAAACCCAAGGCCTCAGCCGACTGCTTGGTGATGATCGATACGATCTCCTCGCCTCCCGGCAACTCAATAACGACTTCCGTGTTCACTGCTCCGGCGTGAATCTGCTTGATCTTCCCCTTTATCATATTGCGGGCACTGATCTTCATACTTCCCCTCCTTCCTGTTTCCGCTGTGGGCATACCCACGGCACCATAGAAGTGCCATTATTCTAGATCAACGACAGCGGAAGTTCAACCCTTCCCAGCACAAATAGCGCGTGATCCTGTTAGAACCGAGAGTAAAGTGTTGGCGCCAGATGATTTGGGTTCACCAGAAATCAGGGTTTTTGATGTTGTGCCGCCAACCTCTTCCATTACGGAACCCTCTCTGTCCGTCAGGTAAAGGATTATCTGACCGGGAGAGGCATACCTGTCCGCTTATAGGCGAGCGGAATCGAGATGCCTCTGCTGATGTCCGCTGCATGAGGATGGGAAGGCGTCTGTTTACCATCTGTTTACCAATCTTTTACCTTCTGTTAACCCAAATCCTCCAGTAATGTTGCTATAGTGGGGCTTGGTCTGTTCAGAGGAATTGACACCTTACAATCGAATATCGCTCTCCGAGCCATTCACCTAAAGGGATGACCCAGGGTGGGTGGCCAATGGGTATCGCGGGAAACGGCGCTGCCTCTCGTGTTTAGAAAGGAGAAACAGCTCACGCAATAGCTTTGTGTGTTTAGAGCACTCCTTTCGGGGTGCTCTTTTTTTGGGTGCCTTACAATTGAATATTGCTCTCCGAGCCATTCACCTAAAGGAATAAACCCAGGGTGGTTGGCCAATGGGTATCGCTGGAAACGGCGCTGCCTCCCTTTTGGAAAGGAGTTTCACATGAAAATCCTGTTTAACAGCAGTATCGGTTCAGAGCGTCTCGGACTGCAAAATGTAATTGCTGCTCTCTTTTGCGTTGTCGTATCCTCATTTCTGCTCTCTTCCGCTCCTGCTCTTGCCGATGGAACGACCTCCGTCACCATTACCAAATACGATGCGCATGGCAATGTCATCGGGACCCCTGTCACGGTAACCTGGGAACAGATGAGAGATGGGTATAAGGGGTTACCGGTCTATGGCGATGGTAAAACCCATTACTACTGTGAAGGGCCGAATTTCGATGAAGCCAGGACCCTCGAGACTCTATGGGACCCCACTGAGATCGGCAATATAGACAGCCGTGATTATGGGGCAGCCAAGGGAACCGATATCAAAGACTTGTGCAATCTGGTGGGTGGTGCTTCGCCGGGTTATACCATTACCACCAAAGCGATCGATGGCTGGAGCAGGACATGGGATTATGAAAATGTCTACAACCCTGATCCACGCTTGGGCAGGATCGTCATTACCTGGTATACCAAGGATGCCGTAGAAACCAACAGCGGCTATGTGCCTGACGATTACGGTGTCGGCATGAGGCTGCTGTTCTTTAGTAATATCGTCGATTCCTCTGGCAGACACGTTTTTGGTGACTACGATGCCCACGAGACCATGCCGGAAAACCGCTGGTATTACTACTCCGATGGACAGTATTGGCCGACTACCAGCGGGATGTCCGGAAAATGGATCAACAGAATCGATATCCGCCCGCCGACTATGATTTCCTGCGATGCTGCCGGAAACGCCAAGGAGAGTTTTGCTCCCGGTGCGACGGTATACGTAAAGGGTCAGGGATTATCCAAGAGCACTGCTTACAAATTATGGGTCCAGCCTGAACCGGCCGTCTGGGCTGCGAGTGCCCGAGGAGATACGGTGCCCGGGGCAACGGTTCCCGCTCCCATGAACAGCGCTATTGACCCGTCCGGGTCTCAGGAATCGGTTACCACGAATGACGGCGGCGATTTCAGCCCGGTGGCTATCTGGACTATCGGCTCATCTGCCTCGCCACAGAAATACGATATCGTGGCCGATAACCAGGCAGCCGGAACGGTGGGAACTTTTGATACCAATGATGGGGCAGACTCCCCCGGATTCCAGGGTTTCACCGTTGCTGGAACATCAGTTCCGTTACCAACGACGGTCATCGTTCCGTCAGTGGCGCCTACTGCTGCTTTCAGTTCCGATGTACAGTCGGGCACGGGGCCTGTTACAGTGCACTTCACCGACCAGTCCACTGGCTCGCCCACATCCTGGGCATGGGATTTTGATAACAACGGCACGGTGGACTCTACCGTCCAGAACCCGACCTATACTTACACGTCAGCCGGTTCATACACTGTCAGGCTGACTGCCACCAATGCCTATGGAAGCGACGGAGAGGTAAAAGCGGCCTATATCGCTGTGGCATCTTCGCAGCCATCGTGGGACCTGAACGGTGACCATGTCTGCAATCTCAGTGATCTGCAGAATATTGGTGCGCAGTGGGGTAAGAAAGGGTCGGCTGGGTGGATAAGGGAAGATGCCAACAAGGACGGGGTTATAGATATAAGCGATGTGGTGACAATTGGCTTTCACTTGGGAGAGACCTGGTAGGAATTCCTCGCAATTCTAATGATGAGAAGGAGGGGGCATACGATGTGCAGAAACAGGGAGAACAGGAGTTGGTTAAGAAGACTCATGGTGTGGGTGCTGACACTGAGCCTCATCCCCACGTTCATTTTCGCAACACCGGCTGCCGCTGCCGGCACGACTTCGGTCACCATCACCAAATACGATGCCCACGGTAACGTGGTTAGCTCCCTGGTGGTTACCTGGGAACAGATGAGAGACCACTATATGGGGTTGCCGGTCTATGGCGATGGTATCATCCATTACTACTGCGAGGGGCCGAACTTCGATGAAGCCAGAACTTTTGATTCGTTATGGGATCCCAGTGAGACGGGTAATATTGATAGCCGGGACTATGGAGCGGCGATCGGGACGGATGTCAAAGACCTGTGCAATCTGGTGGGCGGCGCTGAGCCGGGTTATACGATCAAAACAACAGCCTCTGATAACTGGAGCAAGGTCTGGGACTATGATACTATCTACGACCCGAACCCACTCTTTGGAAGAATCGCCCTTACCTGGTATACCGCTGATGGAGCGGAAACCGGCAGCGGCTATGTGCCCACCGACTACAGTACCGGCATGAGGCTGCTGTTCTTTACCGATATTGCCGATGCCACCGGGAGGCATGTCGCCGGCGATTATGATTCGCATCAGAGCCTGCCCGAAAACCGCTGGTATTACTACTATGACGGGCAGTGGTGGCCTACTACCAGCGGGATGTCCGGGAAATACATTAACCGGATCGATATCCGTCCGCCGACCATGGTTTCCTGCGATGCTTCCGGAAACACCAAGGAGAACTTTGCTCCCGGTGAGACGGTCTATGCCAAAGGTCAGGGCCTGACCGCGAGCCGGAACTATAAGCTGTGGGTCCAGTCGGAACCGGCCGTCTGGAAGGCGAGCGCCAGAGGGGATACCGTGCCGGGGGCGACGTTTCCCGCTGACATGAACAGCGCTATGGATCCTTCCGGCTCCCAGGAATCGGTTACCACGGACGCCAGCGGAGATTTCAACCCGGTAGCCATCTGGACCATTCCTTCCTCGGCGACGCCGCAGAAATACGATATCGTGGCCGATAATCAGGCAGCCGGGACCGTGGGGACTTTCGATACCAATGATGGGGCAGATTCCCCCGGCTTCGAGGGGTTCTCCGTTGTAGAACTCCCGCCGGCGACGACTGCTGCTTTCACTGCTGATGTAACTTCGGGCACTGCCCCGCTGACGGTCCACTTCACCGACCAGTCAACCGGATCGCCCACAAGCTGGGCCTGGGACTTCGATAACAACGGCACGGTTGATTCCATCGCCCAGAACCCGTCTTACGTTTATGCCAGCGCTGGCACTTACACGGTCAAGCTCACGGCCACCAATGCAGGCGGCAGCGATGAGGAGACAAAGACAAACTACATTACCGTGACGAGCGGTGGATCCCAGCCGGCCTGGGACCTGAACGGTGACCATGTCTGCAACATCGGGGATGTGGTCAAGGTGGGGCTACAATGGGGCCTGACTGGTGCTTCCGGCTGGATTCCGGAAGACCTGAATAACGACGGGGTTATCAACATCGGGGATGTTGTCGTGCTGGGCCTGCACTGGATGCAGAGTTGGTAGGTTCAAGGCCTTTCAAAAATCGGCTTCGAGGTTCCAATGAGTTTTGAGGCAGGCTCTTCGCTGTCCGAAGTTGATTATAGAGAGGGGGTGAAAATGGGAAAGACTGGCCGAAATGGAAGCTCAAATTGAAATTAGACAATCAATATGGATAGCACTCAGATAAAGGAGGTGGAGAATGCAGCGAGGTGATTTCACAGTATGCTCTATGTTCGTGGAAGCTGCTCGATCTATCTTAGTATACGAGGAGGTTTATTGTGAAATGTAGATCATTAGTCACATTTCTAGTTGTGAGTTTCCTGGTAACAGTGTTGACTGTATCCACCCCCACTGGAGTGTCTGCAGAAGCAGCTATTTCCCTCAGCCCTGATTTTGGACCGGCGGGCACGGTTATCACTGTAAGTGGCAGCGGATTTACTGCAAGTGCTACCGGATATGTCTGGTTCGATACAGATAATGACGGTGTCAAAGATGCGGGAGAACCTTACGATGACGTGACCACTGATGGCAGCGGTAACATCCCGTCAGACATAACCGTGACCGCGCCGACAATGACGTCTTCATCCTACTCTGTCATAGCTGACATTCCATCGGGTGGCAGCAACGAGGCTTCGGGAACCTTCACCAAATCCAATATCACCACCCAGGTGAAAATAACCAAGTATAACGCTGCCGGGGGTGTCGTATCTTCGCAGGTAAAAACGTACCAGGAACTGATATCTGAGAAGACGGCCTATGGGAATGGAACAACGCACTACTACATGCAGGGACCCAGCTTCGATGATGACAGCTACAACGAGCTTTGGGACAGTACTGAGTTGGTGAACTACGAATCTCGGGACTACGGCGCAGCCAAAGGCACCGATGTCAAAGACCTGTGTGCATATGTTGGCGGGGCATCAGCCGGTGACGTTATTCAAATCAAGGCTGCCGATGGCTTCACCAAGTCTTTCGACTACGAAGATGTCTACAATCCTGAGGCGGCGCAGGGTAAGTTGATACTCACCTGGTACACCACCGACACCTATGAGGGTGAGGACGATGGCTATGTGGGTGACGGAGACTATGTCAATGGCATGCGTCTCATCTTCTTTGCTGAGACGACCAACTCGGCCGGCAAATATGTATTCGGCAATGTGGACATGAATAACACTCTGCCCGCCTC
>JAQTRE010000128.1 GCA_028711995.1 Dehalococcoidia bacterium
AAGAAAGACCTCGTCGATGAAGAAATGCTGGAACTGGTCACCATGGATGCGGAAGAGGTCATCGAGGGAACTGCGCTAAAAGGCGCTCCCATTATCGTCACTTCTGCCACCACCGGGGAAGGCTTGCCCGATCTGCTGGCCGCTATCGATAAGCTGCTGGATGCCACCACACCGCGCAGAGATATCGGCAAACCGAGGTTACCGATCGATCGGGTATTTACCATGAAAGGTTTTGGCACAGTGGTCACCGGCACGCTGATCGATGGCAAGTTCACCACAGGACAGGAGGTGGAAATCCTGCCCTCCGGACAGCGAACCCATATTCGAGGATTACAAACCCATAAGAAGAAAGCCGATATCGCCCTTCCGGGCAGCCGGGTAGCGGTTAATCTGGCCGGCATCGCTACCGAGGAATTGCAGAGAGGACTGGTTATCACCACTCCGGGTTGGCTCAAACCCACCCGGTCTGTTGACGCCAGACTCCGGACCACCACCGATCTGCCCCAACCCATCAATCATAACAAAACGGTCACTTTCTATACGGGGGCCAGCGAGGTTCCCGGAAGGGTTCGCCTTCTGGACCAGGAGAAGCTGGGCCGCGGGGAAAGCGGATGGGTGCAGATCCTCTTGAACGAACCGGTAGCCGCATCCACCGGCGATCTGTTCATTATCCGCTCATCGGAAGGGACACTGGGCGGAGGAATAATCGTCGATACTCAAGCCAGGCGTCACCGCCGATTCCAGGCCGGCGTCATCGAAAGCCTTCAAAATCGTGCTAAAGGGTCGCCTGAAGATATCCTGATGGCTTCCGTGGAAGCAAGCGAGGGCGCTGAGGTCAAAATACTGCTATCGAAGTGCAGTCTCTCCCCGGAGGAGGGGAAAAAGGCGCTTGAAGTTCTGGTTTCCCAAAATCGAGTTTTGATCCTCGGTTCGGAAGGCCCCCATCCCCTCATTTTTTCGGCCGGCGGCTGGAATCGGATAGCTTCGGAAGCGCAAAAAGCCGTCCAAGCCTATCACGATCAGTTCCCTTTGCGATCAGGCATGCCCAAGGAGGAACTCCGGAGCAGGCTCAAAATCTCTTCTCAAAATTTCGGCAGTGCTTTATGTCAACTCGCCAGCGATCAGCTATTGGTGGAGGAAGGGACATCGGTGAGGCTTTCCTCTCATCAGGTCAAGGTCACCGCCCGGCAGCAAACCGAAATCGACATCTTTCTGAAGTCGCTTTCAGAAGACCAATTCTCGCCATCGATAGAATCCCTGCCGGCCGCAGATATTCTCGCCATGCTCATCGATCAACGGCGGATTATCAAAGTGAGCGATAGCGTTTTCTTTTCCGCTTCAGCCTATGATGAAATGGTCAAGCGGGTCACCGAACACATGAAATCCACCGGCAAGATCACCGTCGCCGAGGTGAGGGACATGTTCAAAACAAGCCGAAAATACGCGCTCGCCCTGATGGAACATCTTGACGAGCAGAAGATCACCCGCCGGGTGGGTGACGAACGAGTTCTGCGATGATCCCAGCGGGTCTACCGTTTGCTCACGAAGAATGGCATTGCACCAAACGTTTGTGGTTCGACAGGCTCACCATGAACGGAATACTTTCTTTCGCCGTTCGCCCTGAGCTTGTCGAAGGGAAGCGAAGAAAGAAAGGCCTTAAAGCTGAATAGATCAAGCAACGATTAACATCTAATCGGACCAGCCATGAAGGAGTCAACAATGGAATATATCTGGGCGCCTTGGAGAATCAACTATATCCTGAGCGAAAAGGAGAATGGCTGCATTCTCTGCCAGAAGCCAAAACAGGATCGCGATAAGGAGAATCTGCTGCTCTACCGGGGCAAACACAACCTTATTATGTTGAACCTGTATCCGTACAATCCCGGACATCTCATGGTAACCCCATATCGACACATCCAGTCCCTGGAAGCGATGGGAGACGAGGAAATGCTGGAGCATTTTCGACTGGTGAGCCGGTGCGTCAACGTGCTGAAGGAAACGATGCACCCTGATGGCTTCAACATGGGGATCAATCTGGGTAAAGTGGCTGGCGCCGGCATTGACGATCACATCCACACTCACATCGTGCCAAGGTGGAACGGAGACACCAATTTCCTGCCCGTCATCTCCGATACCAGAGCCGTGCCGGAAGCCCTGGCCGCAACATATGATAAACTGGTGCACAAGTTCGCTTGATCCACAGGAGCATCTTCTTGGCATAGACACACGGGTTCAATCGCGAGATTCGGACCGAACGAATCGCTTGCAGGAAATGCTATTCAGATGGCATAATGAGTTCGGGGATAGCATCCTCCATCAGAATGCAGATCGGTTTTCGGTATAACTTTGCGACGGAAGTACTTATCATTCATCACCCCTGTCATCCCAAACAGATCGGAAGGCATCATCACCAATGGATAGCTACCTCTTAGAATATCTTGCACTCACCATCGGCGGGTGCTTGGGAGTGTATCAAATAGCGGCAGCGTGCGGCGGATTCAAAGGGCTGCGCTTTTTCAAAAACTCCCGGCTCACCTGTCTGGTGGGGTTTTTGATACTCGGCGGCACATCGGGCTGGTTTTTCAGCGCGGTTGACCTCAAAATGAACTCGAATCCGGATGACCCAAAGATCGAAGGATTGCAGCAGCTTGAGTTTTTCCTGCTCGGCTCATTGATAGCCCTTATCATCACCTTCATTATTTCCTCTCTGGCCAATCGACGCACCATCTCCTCAGATGAAGAAGCGGTCATCGGGAAAGGGCTTGAGGACTTGAAACACCGGACCGTGTTCCAGGCTTTTGCCTACAGAATGAAGCACCGTGAGGATCGATAATTGACCGCTCCTGATTCACAAGTCTCCGAATGGATCACCGGCGTGGTTGGCGAGTCCCATTTCTTCGACAACATCATGACGCTGCTGGCCTCCGACTTCTTTGCCCCGGTATCAATCAGCCTGTTCTTGCTTTATATCTGGTTTGGGACCCGCGATCCCATCCTGAGAGTGAAGAATCAGTACGGAGTCATGTGCGCTTCTGCTTCGCTGGGTGTCGCCTGTCTGGGGGTAAAGATTCTCAATTCGCTCATTAATTTCGATCCATGGCCCCGCCCATTTATGGCCGACGATCCCGGCCTCCGGGAGAATGCCACTCATGCGGCCCAGGTCATCTTCTATTTTCCAACCGATCCGTCATTCCCGGCCAACATGGCCGCGGTTGCATTCGGCGCCGCGGCGGGGATGTGGTTTTATCGGCGCAGGGCTTCCATCCCTCTCTTCGTCTTTGCCATACTCTGGTCCTGCGGCCGCGTCTATGCCGGCGTTCATTATCCCCTGGACATCCTGGGCGGTGCAGCCATTGGGGTCAGTATGGCATGCGTGACCTATGGATTAATGAAAGTCTTCTGGCCTCTGCCCGCCTTTTTCCACTGGATTGGCCGCAAACTCTATCTGGCCTGAGATAGAATGTCCTTGCCTCGCTGATCCTAGAGATTCACGGGTAGTTGATCCATCAGGGGAAATCGGGTAATCGGCTACTTTTTGAGGATTATCACCCTTCGATTGGGCTCCTGCCCGGTGCTGTCCGATGTGAGATCGGACTTCTCAATGAGCTGGTGCTGAAGACGACGGATGAAGGAGTTTTGAGGGGCTAACTCCACCGAATCCTCGCCTTCTTTGACCGCACCGATCGCTTCTTCGGTATCCTTCAATGCCGCTTCCACGGGATCAACCGGCTCGGCGGATTCGTGCAGATTATATATACTGGCCAGACTGTGCTCTATTTGAGCCAGCGTATTGCTGCGGAGTACGTAAATCGGTATCTTGCTCTCCTGGGCGATTTCGAGGACCTTGGGATTCTTGCGATAATGATTCTTGGTGATCATGAACAAATCTGCATTGTTCAGACTGTCGACCAAATTCAGGGGGATTTGCATCCTGCGGGCGGTTTTCTCCAGCCGGCTACGATCGATCCCGAAGGGGAAAATTCTCTTATCGGCAGGCCCTCTGGATACGTCCTTGTTCCGATTCCTGGGCCGGACAGAGGAAGGAGGTGAGTCCTTCTTCTCGCTCTGCACTTCGCCGTTCTCGTCAAACCAGCGTTCCTCCACTTCCGCATCGCGCCCGCGGAGCAAGGCATCCACCACGCTGGCAACATCGGAATGAATAGCAACACGATCCCAGCTCTGGATCTCGACAATGACGTCGAAAGTAGGGGGCGCTTTTCGCTCCAGGATGGACTTCTGCGTGCGCCGCCGTCTGGCTTCTTCATCGCCTAAGGTGACGGTCTGAATGCCGCCCACAAGGTCGGAAAGGGTGGGATTCATAACCAGATTCTGCAGTGTATTGCCATGCGCCGTTCCCACAAGCTGCACTCCGCGTTCGGCAATGGTTCGAGCCGCTTGCGCCTCCAGCTCAGTGCCGATCTCATCGATAATAATCACCTCGGGCATATGGTTCTCAACCGCTTCGATCATCACGGCATGCTGCATCGATGGGCGAACCACCTGCATCCTTCTGGCACTCCCAATCGCAGGGTGAGGAATATCCCCGTCGCCAGCGATCTCATTTGAAGTATCAACGATGATCACCCGTTTCCCGAGTTCATCGGCAAGCACACGGGCCACTTCACGCAGCATGGTCGTTTTTCCCACGCCGGGACGCCCCAGAATCATGATGCTCTTGCCCGATTCCACCAAGTCCTGGATCAGCTTAACATTGCCAAACACCGCTCGCCCCACGCGACACGAGAGGCCGATGATGCGTCCGGCTCGATTTCTAATAGCCGAGATACGATGGAGAGTCCGTTCGATTCCGGCGCGATTATCTTCCCCAAAGAGACCAATGCGAGATACCACATAATCGATATCTTCAATGGAAACTTCTCCGGGGGCCAGAACTACCTGCTTATCGGGATACCGTGCCTGTGCTTGGCGACCTAGATCGAGGACCACCTCTAGCAGATGATCCCGATTTTGGTTATCCCAAAGGGGTCGAGCGATCGGTGACGGCAAGACATTGAGTAGAATATCCAGGTCATCGGTGATCGTTTTCTTCATCTGTTCTCATCCACCAGACGCGTGAAGTAGGCATGAAAGCGGGTATCGGCCGTCAGTTCGGGATGAAAGGCAGAGACAACCATGTTTCCCTCTCGGGCGGCCACCGGTGTTCCATCCGATAGCCGGGCAAGCACCTCTACAGATAAGCCAACATCTTCAATCCACGGAGCGCGAATGAAGACCGCATGAAACGGCATTTCACCCAGCACGGGCATGGAGAGATCGACTTCAAAACTATCCGCCTGACGGCCAAAAGCATTGCGCCGCACTTTGATATCCATGGCTCGGATGGAATAGCCGTCCAGCCCGATGATATCTTTGGCCAGGAGAATCATACCGGCGCAGGTCCCCAGAACCGGCATCCCTTCAGCAATGAGTTTGTGCACAGCATGAGTTAATTCATAACCGCGCATGAGCTTGCCGATGGTGGTACTCTCGCCGCCGGGGATCACCAGCCCATCCAAACCCTCAAGCTCCCGGGGGAGCCGCACCGGAACGGCTTCAACTCCAATGCCGCTCAATATGGTGATGTGTTCGACAAAAGCCCCTTGCAGGGCCAGGACGCCGATTCTTTTCATCTTGTTCTTACTGTGTTTATGTCAAGTATATCAAGGGATTCAGAGTGAGAGTGTTAATATCTACCACCCTCGTGTGGCCAGAAGCTCCGTCTCCGGTATCGACTTGATCTCCAATCCCGGCATGGCCTTTCCCAAATCCCGGGAAACCCTGGCGATGATTTCGGGGTCATTATAGTGAGTAGTGGCCTGGACAATGGCCTTGGCTCTGACCTGAGGATCGGAGGACTTAAAAATCCCCGATCCTACAAAGTTGCCTTCAGCGCCCAACTGCATCATCAGCGCAGCATCGGCGGGGGTAGCGATTCCTCCGGCAGCAAAATTGACCACCGGGAGCTTTCCGGTCTTGTGTACTTCAAGGACCAGATCGAACGGAGCGCCAAGCCTCTTGGCCTCCGCCATCAGCTCATCCTGGCCCATACTCTGAAGCTTGCGGATTTCTGAGATCACCGACCGCATATGCCGGACCGCCTCAACAACATTGCCTGTGCCCGCCTCACCCTTGGTCCTGATCATCGCCGCGCCTTCCCCAATACGACGCAAGGCCTCTCCCAGATCACGACAGCCACAAACAAACGGTACTTTGAAATCATGTTTCCAGATGTGGTTGGCTTCATCAGCCGGGGTGAGCACTTCCGATTCATCAATGAAGTCGACACCCAGCGCCTGGAGCACCTGAGCTTCCACAAAGTGTCCGATGCGGCACTTGGCCATTACCGGAATGCTGACTGCTTTGATGATGCCTTCGATCATCGTCGGATCGGACATTCGGGCCACTCCACCATCGGCGCGGATATCGGAAGGGACCCTTTCCAGGGCCATCACAGCACAGGCGCCAGCCTCCTCGGCGATCTTCGCCTGCTCCGGGGTAACCACATCCATAATCACCCCACCCTTTAGCATTTGGGCCAGCCCCGTCTTGACCGTCCATGTGCCCTTCTCCATCCTGAAGTCCTCCAAACCCTTAAGTGAAAGGCAGCTTGATCCACATCGTCCAAACTACCCAAAACAACTTTGGCCGAATAGCATTTCGTGCAGAAATATTCTACCCTTGCTATAAGGTGAATGCAAGCATCGCCAAAATCGCCTCGAACGGTAGATTCCGAGCAGTTGGAACAGCCATTGTCCACTACTGCAACTGCCGCCGCTACATCAATACAGTGGCTGATGTCTGATATAGCAGGAGAGAATATATTCCGGAGTGCAGAACCGAGGCGCGGATATAGACACTTAACCGATAGTGCTCAGTTCCAAAAGTGCCCTATTTCCGCTGATTGACGCCACCCAAAATGCCTGATCGTGAAGACTAGAACCACTGAGTCAGGGGGGTAGGAATCAGGCTTTCACCGTGAAGTTCCTGCATTTTTTCGAGCGCCTTTTTTTCCAATGTGGTCAACAATGACGCGAATCCCTCGCGCTCTTCCGCTTTGAGACTATCCATGATCTCTCGCAACACCGTCAAGTCCTTGGATCGCTCAATGGCCTCTTCCCCCTTCTGGGTGAGTGTCACTCGAATGAGATTCTTCTTGGGCAGATCCTTGACTCTTCTGATCAGCTCGTCCTTTTCCATGTTGTCCAGGATCACCTTCACTGTGTGAGGCTCTCTGTACAGCCACCGGGCGATTACGGCAGGCGTCACCGGTGTTGTAACACCCCTGATAACATACAAAACCTGAATCTGAATCCTGGAGACGCCAATGGACTGAAGTTGAAGGTCCATCGCTTTGCCAATCGCATCATGGGTTAGCCGGAACAGAAACCATAGTTTCTCGTAGCTTTCAACGAGTTCATTTGTCTGTACCATCACTTCCTCAACTCTTGCACTGTATTTTGACGTCAGGCCACTCTTAATGGATCAAACTTCTCTTGCACACATATGATGAACCACCCACTATACCAACCCATACGGATGTTATATCAGGCCCCGATCAATGTCAAGGCAGCCGATAACGCCTCAATCAGTGAATTTTGTAGTTCAATCGATGTGCCGAGTCAGTGGTACTACAGCCACATGGTCTCCGGGGGACGAGGAATCCACGAATTAAGGTCTCGCCTGAAAATAGCAATTGGAGAGGTTGCTCCCTGGGGAAGTCTTCTTGCAGAATGGTGTTCAGTAGGGCCTGTAAACGATTTGCACTCGCTCCAAATAATCGATGAGTTCGTCAGTCAATTCTCGAATAGCGTCGGTGGCGCTTGCCTTGGCTGCCTTCTCAATCGCCGCACCGATCTCAGTGATGCCATCAAAACCATAGCAGCCGCCGGACCCTCTCATTGAGTGCCCTAGAATTCTGATGGTTTCGAATTCACCCAACTGGAGTGATTTCGAGATGGTGGCGATGTCAGATTGTCGGTTCTTCAAAAACTCGGGTATCAGTTCTTCGAGGTCCTCATCCACCTCGGCAATGATTTTCCCGTTCTGTTTTGTGGCAAAGTTATCCATATCTATGAATATTCTCCTGCACTGCTTAATCAGAGCTTCCTTGGTTACTTGACGCTGGCGACTTACAAGCATATTCATGGATGGCTTCCATCAGCCGTTTCTTTTTGATGGGTTTGGTCAGGTGACCGTTACAACCCGCCTGAAGGCTTTTGAGTTCATCTTCTTTGGAGGCGTGAGCCGTGAGGGCAATAATCGGTGTTGATTCAAGCCCCTGTGCCTTTTCCCATTTACGAATTTCCCGCGTTGCCGAGTATCCGTCCCGCACCGGCATTTGAACATCCATAAGCACCAGATCATATCTGGCGCTCTTAAATCTGCCGATGGCCAGTTCGCCATTCTGCGCCGTCTCTATTTCACAGGGGGCTTTCTT
>JAQTRE010000129.1 GCA_028711995.1 Dehalococcoidia bacterium
TGCTTATGCCTGTGGTTCTCTCTGAACATCCCTTCACCTCAAGTCGAATAGCCTCAACTTGAGTCTATCGCATCCCAATATCAGCTTCAATACCAAGGCGCTACCTTTTTGCAGGAACGCCAACTATCCATTCCGCACTATCTCTGTTTGGTGAACAGTCATACCAAAATGCACTATATTTACCTGTATCTACATCATTGATAAAAAAGAACCATTCTTGCTCACCGCTGTCCCAGTATACCGTAGCAATTAGCGTATGGCCTGCAGGAACATTCCAGTATACCGGATTCCCGTATTGATCATAATGGTCAACAATATGTATCATGCCGAAGTCGGGCCACACTTCCCAAAAAGGTGTTATGGAGACAGTACTGTCATGATGATAGGCCATATCGACACCGATTTGAGCAAGAGGATTGGTTCCTACGCCAACCCAAGCGTAATCGGATCCATTCAATGCTGTCCGCGCCATGAAATGGCCAGTTACCCCTCTAATATCAGCTTGAGTTCTGATAACCTGGTATCCTGACCAAGGTGGTGAATCTGTTGTTCTTGGTGTTGGACTTTTGGAAGATACGTAGTATGTTGGTAACGAAACACGATGAATCATGTGAGACACAACTTCATCGCCTTTTTCGCCGAAAGCGGTTTTAACCATAGCTTTCGCCGCGTCGTCACCCCTATCGACCACATTCAGCACCACAACTTCGCTAGTGCTACCGGGATTAGCCCCACTGTCATCTCCGTTACCGGCATAGATGACTCCAGGGGTTGAAAGGAGCATGGTTATAATCGCAATTGCGACGATCAGGAATACAGATAACCTATTTGGCAATATCATATTCACTTTTTGCTCTCCTTATTGATTTATTTGGCCCTGCTTTTCTGGCTATTGGATACAATCCTACCTTCCCCATGGCACAACCCTGGGTATGCCCTTATCTGATATCTATATCATTTCACATTAGCCTCCTGTTCAATAAGGTTTCCTCGCCGGCTTCGGCCTATCACATCCGTTACCGTGACCTGCCGGTTTCGGGTATGGGACTGAAAACTTACCCTTAATCTAGCATGCGTAAAACGTTCTGTCATGACACTTCAAGTACCAATTTTGGGCCCGGTTCTGCTAACGGTACCTTTTTGAGTACTTTAGTACCGATTGGGTAAAAAGGCCTTGTCTTTTCTTTCTTGGTGGCGGTGATCCCAACGGGTGCTCGACCGGGCCACCAGAACAAGGGGAACCCAATGCAGCGCTATGCCAATATGTATGATAAGGCTTCAGGCTGCATCTCCTCTAGCGGTCTGAAAGGTGGGATAGTAGTTCCCAAAAAAGAGCGGGCTTGCAAGAATCTTCTCATGTAGTCTGGTCCGAGTCGGGGTTGGTTTTTCTGCCAAATTTGATTTGACTTACGGCAACAATCAACAAAATCGTACCCACGATAAACAAGGGGGCCGGAAGCCAACCCGGTGTATCGTCCGTGTATTCATAGTAGAAACCCAGGAAAAAGAGAATTACACTGTCCAAGAAATACAGGCCGATGTGGAAAGGCTTGAACGTGTGCTTTTTAGCGTTGTGGGTCAGCCGACGTGTTTGCCAAATGTCAAGAATTAGGCTTAATGTCAGAATAGAGAAGAGTATTCCTATAACTTGATCCATTAAAAAACCTCCGATGGCAACACCAATAATGGGAACCTCAGAATGCGTGCACTCTTGCGGTGCACGCATTCTAGTAACACAATTGTCTTGTACAAAGCCTAAAGACAGGCTCTGGCCAGGATCAGACCTCTTGGTGTAGAGAGGTTTACCAATCGAGCATAATATAATTCCAGTAAGTGTGATGGCCACTGTCACCAGATTCCAGCTCACTTATCTGGGGGAAAAATAGACTTGATTGGTTAACCTCCGACTCGCTGTAGACAATTATTTTGTATGTGTGGCCTGCTTCGAAATTGAAGTCTAATGATCCATACCAGTAGATGTAGACATTGGCGCTTCCCAGACTGCCCACATGTTTTGTGGCAACAAGTTGGCTGTCTTCAGTTGTACTGTCAGTTACGTTACGTATCTCGGCATATACATTGAAATCACAACTGCCTCCTGCGCCAGCTGTCATCTGAACGGCTGACCATCCAGAAACCAGCACTGCTGTTTGGGCTGATGCTCCGGTATTGGAGAACGTGACGCCATTGTAAGCCCAGGCATTTGCCCATCCTGTCGCTACTGCCCGACCAGCAACGTTATTTCGATTCTCACTCAAATTGTAGGAGTGCCAAGAATAGGCTGCTCCGCCAGTATCTCCTCCATGAGCACCCGTAGTGGCGTCCCAGAAAGTGTAATCTACACTACTCCTCGTCACCAGGTCGCTTTCAACCGGTTTTGAACGATCTTTCGAAGGGCACAATTGTATTATTGAGTTTGAATCTATTGGTTGGCTTCTTAGACTGGTCTCAATCTCCGCTTGAACTTGATTGTGACTCTCAATCAGCCACTCTTGGTACCATTTGTCAAATTCAGCCTGAGTCTTAGCATTTAGTATTTTGGACTCTAACTGCTCTAAGTTATTGCCCGTATCCGCAACGTTTGATCCCTCTTCAGCGAATGCAGCCGGTGCAGCGCACCCAACCATGATAGCCAGCAGCAGTCCAACAACCATATATCGCGACAATGTTCCGTGTAACACTTTTCCCTCCTTATTTTTTGATGTGCTTAAAGGCTTACCTATCCCCTGTACCCCCTCCCGAAAAAAGGGTTAGAGTTGATTGGATCGACGACCCAATGCAACTCTAACAGGCAGTACATAGTTTGTCATGACACTTCAAGTACCAATTTTGGGCCCGGTTCTGCTAACGGTACCTTTTTGAGTACTTTAGTACCGATTGGGCAAAAAGGCCTTGTCTTTTCTTTCTTGGTTATTGTACGATGTCCTAACACAACCGTAGAGTCAAGGGCACAAGCTGATCACCACTTTGATGAGAGATGAGAACATTAAGCGTCCTGGTAGTGGATGATAACTTCCTGATGAGAAAGGGACTGGTGCATGCGCTGGAAGGAGTTGACGGCATTACTGTTGTCGGCAAAGCGGCCAATGGAGCCGAAGCCGTCGAATGGTTCCGGAAGTCCTCAGCTGATATTGTATTGATGGATGTGCTGATGCCCATCATGGGAGGAAACGAGGCCACTGCCGAAATTGTGCGTATATGCCCGCAAACGAAGGTTCTGATACTCACTGTAATCGAGGAGCCCTACAAACTGGCTCAATCCATTATGGCCGGAGCCAAGGGATGCCTCGTTTATGGATCGTTTTCAATGGATGACCTGATACAAGTAATACACTCATCAACAACAAGCGATAAGCCCATTATGCCAGCCTCGGTTCAGCGTGTTTTGAAGATCATGGGCTGGCACTCTGATTCAAGCAGCCAGATTCCAGAGGGTCATGCCGAAAAGATGAAGCTTTCTTTCCGTGAGGGAGAGGTTTTCGATCTCCTGATGACGGGTAAAAGTAATAAGGAAATCGCTGAGAGTCTTTGTCTTGAAGAACAAACAGTCAAAAATCACCTGCGCCACATATACAGTAAGCTCAATGTCCGCAATCGGCACGAAGCGATCGATCTGATGAGAGATGAAAGATCATAGATTCCAAGAACTGAGATTCATGCCGTGTGCATTGACCTTCTACACCAGCCCCGATAAGTCAGAGCCCGTCTGTTATAATATCCTTTGAGGGGAGCTCTGATTAAGTGCCATCAACCCCCTGACCCCCAATCTTGGGGAGGGTAGAGGAATTTGGGGGACACCCCCAAACCCCCGGCAGGAAGAATCCTGCACCGCTTGATCACCGGCTCCTCGACTACGTTCCGGGGAAGAAATCGATGCGCAACAGGCTCAAAAAGGCTGCCCAGGAAAAGAAAACCATTTCCGCCATGAGAAAATCGTTTGCCACGGTACGCACGCGGCAGAAAGATAATACAGAACGCATCTCCGACCTTGAGGGGAGAAAATCCCGTCTCAAAGCAGTAAGAGAACACTCAATCGGCAATCAGGAACTCCAGGAAGAAGCCGTCAAAAACCTCCAGACCAACGGCATCACAGTCAGACTGGCGCAGACCCCGGAAGAAGCGATCTCTTTTGTGCTCCAGGAAATCGGCTCAGAGAAACTAGTGGTCAAGGCCAAGTCCAACGTCACCAAGGAAATTGATCTGGTTAAGGAACTGGAGGCGCGAGGAATCGAGGCCGTCGAAACCGATATCGGAGACAGGGTGGTCCAGATCGCCGGGGAAAAACCGTCTCATCCCACCGGCCCGGCCAGCCATCTCTCCAAAGAGCGGATCGCCCAGGTGCTTTCCAGCCACTTCGGCTACGAAATCCCGGCCGATCCCCTCACCCTCACCCAGGTGATTCGGGACGAAGTGGCTGGAAAGATCGAGGCGGCCAATATCGGGATCACCGGAGCCAATGCGATAGCCGCTGAAGAGGGAGCCATCCTGATTGTTCACAATGAGGGAAACGTCACCGAGGTGATGATGCGCCCCCAAAAGCACATCATCCTGGCAGGCATCGACAAAATCTACCCTGATCTCGAGGAAGCCCTCAACATGGCCAAGCTGCAAACCTACTATGCCACCGGGTCCGTCATCACCTCCTTTATCAATATTCTCAGCGGACCGAGCAAGACGGCCGATATCGAAAAGAAGCTGGTCAAAGGCGTTCACGGGCCAAAATCCGTTTCGCTGATCCTGCTGGACAACAAACGGAGCGAGATCGCCGCCGGCGAATTCAGGGAAATCCTGTACTGCATCGGCTGCGGAGAATGTCTGCTGCACTGCCCGGCATACGCCGTCTACGGAAACAAATTCGGCAGCGATCACCACCTGGGCGGACG
This sequence comes from Dehalococcoidia bacterium, assembly GCA_028711995.1. Taxonomy (NCBI): domain Bacteria; kingdom Bacillati; phylum Chloroflexota; class Dehalococcoidia; species Dehalococcoidia bacterium. Next base: position 4,884 of record JAQTRE010000129.1, read on the forward strand.
GGGTGTCCTGTTTTCCTCCCTCTGCGAAGACGCCAAAGATGAACCAAAGGCCGAACTGTACTCTTGTTTAAGCTGCGGACACTGCCGGAAACAGTGTCCGGTGGGAATCGATACCCCCCGACTGATTACCAAGCTCCGCCATCAATATCCCACCCTCATTCCCGAAGCACACCTCGAGAACGGCTATCGATTTATCGAGTCTCATCTCAAGTGGGCTTTCAGCGCTGCCAGACTGGAGGTTCTGGCCTTGCTGGCCGCGGGATTGAGGAAAAAGCAGGAATGACCAACCCATGGATTTCCGCTTGTGCGGGAATGACAAGAAAGAATACATGGCGGAAGATTACCGCTGGATTTCAGGGCACTGCTCGCAATCTCAGTTTGATCGCTTCGAAGCGGTTGTTTATCCCCAGTCTACCATAGATGGTCCGCAGATGATTCTTGACGGTTTTCTCTTCGATATGCAGCATCCGGCCGATTTCCCGGTTGCTCTTTCCCTTTCTCAGCAGTTCCAGGATTTCGATTTGCCTGATGGTGAGGTAATTATCAACCCTTTCCCCTTGCGAAAGATGATCCGCCGGAGAACTTCCCCTTAAATCGGCCAAAGCAAGCTCCACTGATGGGGGAAGGGGGATCGACTTGCCTGATCCCACGGAATATATGGATTCCAACAGGTCTTCCGGGGACGCACCATGATGGACAAAACAGCCCTTGGCCCCAGCCAGGATCGATTCTGCCAGAGGGTAGGGATCATCCATTACGGCGAGCATCAAGATTTTTGTCTCCGGTCTGATGCGCATAATCTCAGAGGTGGCCGTGACACCCCCGATGATGGGCAAACGAGTATCCATCAGCACAACATCTGCTGAAGACTTCCGCATCCACGCGATTGCCTCCGCTCCCGTTGCCGCTTCCCCAACAACAGCAATTCCATGCGCAGATCGCAGTATGCTCCGCAGCCCCACTCTGATTACCAGATTGGCATTAACTATCAGTACCCTTACCACATCCATGATCGAATCACCCCCCAATAAGTAACTCGGCAGATTATACACCCTTCGGTCGAGGATTACATGAGTAAAAGGGCCTAACTTTGGGAAATACCCGAGTTTGCGAAGTGAGGCTGGCTTTTGTGGAATGATGAGGCCTGGCCGGATAGGAAGCAGGGGTTAGCGAGTGTGAAAGTGGAAACTGAAATCGTGTTCCAATGACGAATTTAAAATGACCGTTCGCCCTGAGCCTGTCGAAGGGCCGTTAATGGTTCGACAAGCTCACCACGAACGGTATTTTCAGAGTAATGACACCGTTGGCACTCCAATCAGCGTTCCCTAGCAAGTGGGTGCGGCGCTATTCACCAGAGTCTGTTCCAGCACCTGATCGACGTGATCGGCAAAAACAAACTGGAGCTCATCCTTGATCTGCTGTGGGACTTCCTCCAGGTCCTTTTCGTTCTCCCTGGGAAGAACCACCTTTTTGACGCCTGCCCGGTGAGCTGCCATCACCTTTTCCTTGATTCCGCCCACGGGCAACACCTTACCCCTGAGGGTAATCTCGCCGGTCATGGCCACGTTTCTCCTGATCGGTTTGCAGGAGATGGCGGAGGCCAGGGCCACCGTCATGGTGACTCCGGCAGAAGGGCCATCTTTGGGAATAGCACCGGCCGGAACGTGTATATGGATATCCTTTGTTTCGGTGAAGTTTTCCTCCACCCCGAGCGAAACAGCCCGTGAACGGACATAGGTCAATGCCGCCTTGGCCGATTCCTGCATCACGTCGCCCAGCTTCCCGGTCAGAATGAGATTGCCTCTGCCTGCTACCAGAGAAGCTTCCACAAACAGCACGTCGCCACCGGCCGGTGTCCACGCCAGGCCCGTGGCCACTCCGATCTCATCGTCGCCCTCCGCCACCTCATAATGGAATTTCTCCGGACCCAGGAATTCCTTGAGATCACTCGAAGTCACGGAGACATTTCCGTGCCCGTTCGTGGCCACCTGGCGAGCGATCTTGCGACAGATGGTGCCGATCTCTCGCTCCAGGTTTCTGAGCCCGGCCTCCCGGGTGTATTTCCTAATAATGGCCATAACAGCATCATCCGTCAGGCTGGCATTTGCCTGGGATATCCCGTTGGCCTCGAGCTGTTTGGGAATGAGGAACTTCCGGGCAATCTGTAATTTCTCCATCTCGGTATAACCGGGCAATTCCAATATTTCCATCCGATCCTTCAGCGCAGGCAGAATCGGGTCCTCCAGATTAGCCGTGGTGATGAACATCACCTTGGAGAGATCAAACGGCACATCCAGATAGTGGTCATTGAAAGAGTTGTTCTGTTCAGGGTCCAGCACTTCTAGCAGCGCAGCTGAAGGATCGCCGCGGAAATCAGCGCCCACCTTGTCGATCTCATCGAGCATGAACACCGGATCATTGGAACCGGCTCGGCGAATCTCCTGGATGATCCGGCCCGGCAAGGCTCCCACATAGGTGCGGCGGAATCCCCTGATCTCGGCCTCATCTCGAACACCACCCAGGGACATACGGACAAAGTGACGTCCCAGAGACCGGGCGATGGACCGGCCGATGGAGGTTTTCCCCGTCCCCGGCGGCCCCACGAAACACAGGATCGGGCCTTTCATATCCTGCTTGAGCTTCCTCACCGCCAGATAATCGAGGATTCTTTCCTTGACTTTCTCCAGATCATAATGGTCCTCATCGAGTATCTCGGAGGCTCGTTTGACGTCTATGCTTTCTTCCGTGCTCTTGCTCCAGGGAAGGCTGGTAATCCAGTCCAGATAGGTTTTGACTACACTGTAATCCGCAGCCTGAGGGGGCATCTTGCTCAGTCGAGCCAGTTCCCGCTCCGCTTCCTTCAGCGCTTCTGGCGGCAATTGAGCCTGGTTGATCTTCTCTCTGATCTCATTTATCTCGACGGCCTGCTCATCGGTTTCGCCGAGTTCCTTCTGGATGGCCTTCATCTGCTCACGCAGATAGAATTCCCGTTGCGTCTTATCCATCTCAGACTTCATCTGCGATTGAATTTTGCTGCCGAGCTCCAGAATCTCCAGCTCACGATTGATCAACCCGGTCAGCTTCTCCATGCGTTTCTGAACATTGATCTCTCCCAGGATGTCCCGCTTTTCTTCGGGGCTGAGATTGATATGAGCGGCAATCAGATCGGCCAGGTTGCCCGGATCGGTCAGGTTCATTGCCATCATGCCGATCTCCTCGGGCAGGTTCGGAGACAGTGAGACGGTTTTCCGAAAAAGCTCGAGGAGATTTCTCATCAGGGCATTGACCTCAGCCGTCTTCTCTACCTGCTCCTCGGCTACCTCCACCTTACCCTTGAAATACGGCTCCGTCTGAGTTACCTCTGTGACCCTGATCCTGGTGATCCCCTGCAGCAATGCCCGAATCGAACCATCCGGCAATCTGAGCATCTTGACAACGGAGGTCGCAGTCCCAATGGGATTGAAATTCTCAGCAGAGGACGGCTCATCGAATTTCAGGAGCGGGAATATCCCCAGTATCTTTTTATCATTAACAACGTCATC
>JAQTRE010000130.1 GCA_028711995.1 Dehalococcoidia bacterium
CGCGGTGCAACATCTGGCAGGCATGCAAACCTCGGATATCATCGTGGCCATCAATGAGGACCCCCGCGCACCTATTTTTGATGTGGCCACGTATGGAATCGTCGGCGATTTGTTTGAGATCGTGCCGATGCTCACCGCCAGGATCAGGGATCGGTAGAGGAGAAGCTTTTAGCGGCCTCCGAATGCTTCGCCCCTACCGGTATGGTGGTATAATGGCATTTACAGTCCTCCAAGTAATCGTATGAGGTGAACTATGTATGAGAAAATCCTGGTCCCACTGGATGGCTCCGCGGCGGCTGAGAGATGTCTGCCCTATGTTGAAGAGATCGCTGCACGGACCGGATCGGCCATTTTTCTGATCAGCGTTTCGGAGACGGGCAATGACGATATCGATGATAAACGCTCGTATCTGGAAAGCCTCCTTGACGAGATGGAATCCGATCTTGAGGGTTTCCCCGCCAAGGACGAAACGGCGGTTTATCAGGATGTGCTAACCGGAAAGACTGCTGCCGAGATCGTGCGGTATGCCGATGAGAATGAAATCAACTTGATTGTCATGACGGCATCGGGCAGCTCGGGGGAGGGGCCGTGGCGGTTAGGGAACATTGCAGCGAAGGTCATTCGCGCCACAAACCGACCTGTTTTACTCGTCAGAAAAGAGCCCTCTGCCGGAGCCATCGAGCAAAGAAACCTTATCAAGAAAGTGTTGCTTCCGTTAGATGGGTCTGCGTTGGGGGAGAGCGCGATCCCCCAGGTGGAAGCATTGGCCAAAGCATTGGACTTTGAAGTAGTCCTGCTCCATATCCTGGATCCGGTAGTAACGGTAGATATGCCTGGTCTGGCGTCGGTTACCAGACCGACTTCGAAGCAATTGGCCAATGAGGAAGAGAAAGCCCTGGACTATCTGGGTAAGATTGAGACAGCGCTGCGGGAGAAAGGCCTCAACGTTTCCAGCCAGTTGCGTTCCGGTTCGGCGGCGGAAGAGATCATCGCTCTTGCCAAAGAAAACGGGATTGACCTCATTGCCATGTCCACCCATGGACGGTCCGGCATCAGCAAGTGGGTATTCGGCAGCGTTACCGATAAGGTCTTGCACGCTGGAGAAACCCCTGTTCTTGCCGTGAGACCTGCCGGTCGGTAGTCTGTGGCAGTGTGTCATGACGTGAATCCTCACGAATTTTGCAGGGGGAAGCAGATGGAAGAAATCGAACGCGATCAAATTCGCAAAGCGGTTAGAGATAATTACGCCAGCGTAGTCAGAAGCGGTGGTGTGGGATGTGGCTGCGGGCCATCTTGTTGTGGGGGAACGACCGATCCCGGTCAGGCGCGCGATAAATCTGCGCAGATGGGCTATTCGGAGGATGAGCTGGCTTGCGTTCCCGAAGGGGCTGATCTGGGTCTGGGCTGCGGAAATCCGCAGGCTATTGCCGCGCTAAAGGCAGGAGAGATTGTTCTGGATCTCGGAAGCGGCGCCGGGTTTGACTGTTTCCTGGCCGCGAGGGCAGTGGGGGAAATGGGAAAAGTTATCGGTGTGGATATGACGCCGGATATGTTGAGCAAGGCCAGGGCCAATGCCAAGAGCGGCGGCTACGGGAATGTAGAGTTCCGGCTGGGGGAAATCGAGCACCTGCCGGTTGCCGATGCGAGTGCGGATGTTATCCTTTCCAACTGCGTGATCAACCTTTCGCCCGATAAGCCCGCCGTTTTCAGGGAAGCCTTCAGGGTCCTCAAAAAGGGCGGCAGGCTGGCCATATCGGACGTGGTGGCTACAGCACTTTTGCCGGAGGAGTTGCGAAAAGAACTCTCCCTCTATACCGGATGCGTCAGCGGAGCAGCCACCATAGACGAAAATGAGCGCATGTTAACAGAAGCGGGATTCAAAAACATCCGCATAAATCCCAAGGATGAAAGCCGCCAGTTCATTCGAAACTGGTCTCCGGGAAACAGGATTGAGGACTACGTTGTCTCCGCGACGATTGAGGCAGTCAAACCGTAGTAGTGATGGATTCTCGCTTGTAAAAAGGGGTAGGATGGCCGACGTCGGCCATCCTACCCCTTTTTAACAGATATGGTTTTGAATGCTATTTGGTGGCCCGGACTGGAGCGCCCTTCATCTCCACCCTTTTCTCCGCTCTATTTTCCCACACCACCAGAAGCATGCTGGCAATAAAGATGGAGCTGTAGGCGCCTGATGCAATACCTACCAGCAAGACCATCAGCAAGTTCCTGATTGGATCGCCAACAAACAGCCAGACGGCTGCGGCTGCTATCAGGGTGGTCGAAACGGTGATCATGCAGCGGGTGAGGGTTTCCGTCAGGCTGGCATTGACTACCTCTTCAAATCGCGTACTCCGGTTTACTTTGCCCAGGTTCTCCCGGATCCGGTCGAAGACCACTACGGTATCGTTCACGCTGTAGCCGATGACCGTCAGGATACCAGTGACGAACATCAGGTTGACCTCCAGGTTGAGTGCACTGGCGAAGATGACGTAGAACGAGATGCAGATGACGATATCGTGAAGCATGGCTACCACTGCACAGGTGCCGTAGCGCAAGGGATTGGATACCTTGCGGAATGCCCACCAGATGTAGAGGAGCATGGCCACCGAGGCGATCACCACACCGATGATCGCGTTCCTGGCTCTCTCTTTGGACAGGGGGTCCGATACCGAACTGAGACTAGTGGTTGTCCACCCGGCCCTGCCGAAAGCTGCCTTGACTTGGTCTTGGTCCGGTCCTTTCAGCTCTTTGGTCTCGGCGTAGTATTTACCCCCGTCACCTTCCTGGATCGTAGCTTCCGAATGACCTAGGTCGCTAAGTTTGGTTTCTAGCGTGCCACGGGTTAGAGCCTCTGCATTGGCCACTGCCACCGTTATCAGGGTGCCATCGGCTACCGATTCGATACTCGATATCGTCAGTCCCTTGTCTTGCAATGCTCGCTCAATACGGCCTTGATCCTCTTCCGTCAACATGCCGGTGGTGATGGCGAAGGTGTTCCCCTCCAGTTCTTCAACGGTGGCCTCGGGATGCTTCTCATCCTCGAACCAGGTTTTCAGGTTATCTTGATTCCAGGCCTGTACGGTCATCGTTGTCCCGCCGGTGAAATCGATGCCCCAGGGAATCCCGCTGACAATGATGAAGATGACCCCGATAACCATCGGGATCACCGAACCGATGAAGAACCAGTTTTTCTTGCCCGTAAAGTCAATCATGTTATCGACCCTCCTTGGATGGCACGGGTTCCTTGGTCGTTGACATAAAAAGGGTAACGTCGTTTATTGCCTGACTTCTTCCCACAAACCGCAGCAGGGTGCGGGTGATGATCAGGGCGGAGAACATGCTCAGGATAACACCGATAGACAGCGTTGCCGCAAAGCCCTGAACGGCAGGCACAGTCAAAGCGCTGCCGACCCAGTACAGTACGCCACAGGTGATGAGTGTGGTGACGTTGCTGTCTCGAATCGCCGGCCAGGCACGGTTGAAGCCCATTTCAACCGATGCGCGAATGGACCGACCCATCCGCATTTCCTCTCGCATGCGTTCAAAGATGAGCACATTGGCATCCACCGCCATTCCGATGGAGAGGACGAAGCCTGCAATTCCGGCCAGAGTGAGCGTTACTCCCAGCGCCTTGAAGAGGCCCATCACCAGAGCCACATACATCAGCAAAGCCAAACCGGCCACCACTCCCGGCAGCCGATAGTAGAGGATCATGAACAGAATGATGATCCCGACTGCAACAGCGCCTGCTTTTTTACTCAGGTCCACAAAATCCTTGCCCAGGGTAGGACTGACATTGTCTTCCTCGATCGTGGTCAATGGCACAGGAATGCGTCCCGCGTTGAGAAGCTGCGTCAGGTCTTTGGCTTCGTTCAGTTTCATCCCCTCAATGATGCCGCTATCACTGATGGCAGCATTAACTTGCGGAGCGGAGATCAGTTGATCCCCGAGGAATATTCCGAGCTGCCGTTCCACCGATCTCTCGGGCAATGTATAAAGTTGGCTGGTTACTTGATAGAAGAGATCGGCTCCTTCGCTGTTCCACTTGAAGCGGATTTCCACGGAGCCACCGCTTTGAGGTATCCAATAATAAACTTCAGAGAAGAGCTGGCTGGTCAGATCCACAGGTTGGCCGTCTACCTCTCCGGTGACCAGGGTAGCAATATAATCGCCTGTTCCCTTGTCAACGGCCATCAACTCCGCTCCTCCTTCTACATTTGGACGAATGGCAAAATCTCCCTGTTCCGACACGGTAAACGTCTTGAATTTGATCAGGGCGGTTTCACCAATGAGTCTCTTCGCTTCATCGATATTGGCGATTCCCGGGAGTTCCACACGGATCCGGTCGCTTCCGCTCTTCTTGATCACGGGCTCGTTGACGCCATAGGCATTGATTCGCTTCTCCAGCACCTTTATCGTGTTTGAAATGGCTTCGCTCTCGCTGGTTCCTTCAGGCAGTTTGCTGAAGTCCGCCTGATAAACCAGAAGGGCTCCGCCTTTCAGGTCCAATCCCAGCTTGATCTCCTCACGATCGATGGCACTGTTGAAGCTGGACCAGAACAACGTCATGAGCGATAGGGACACCACGAGGACAATTAACCCGATAGTCAGTTTATCTTTAAGCGTCATGCTTCCTTCCCAGCTCCTTTCTCACAAAGTCGAAGGCATCTTCCTCACTTCCGATTTCCCCTGAAGCCTGGGCCTCTCTCACCGCTTCCAACAGCCTCCCGATCTGAGGTCCGGGCACCAACCCGAACTTTTCCATCAGGACATGACCATCGATGAGCTTTGGCGGTGAAACGGTGGCCTTATCTTCAAAGAATTTGGCCAGCATATATTGAGTTACCTCAACATGTTCCTGCCAGCCCTTCATTTCCAGCAACGGTCCACGGGTTGCCAGATGATCGGCCAGGCTCAGGAATAATACATCGATCCCCACTTCTCCCGTATCGCGAAAATAGCGGTAGATCGCGCGCCGGGTGGGCAGCTCTGAAGCGTTGCTGAGATGGCCCGGCCGCAAGTGGTGTTCCACCATCTCGGCCACCATCCTCGTCTCGCGCGAACTGAAACGGAGGCGCTCCAGTATAGACTCGGTTATGAGCGCACCCTCTTCGGCGTGGCCCAGAAAGCGTATCCTTCCAGTCTCATCTAATCGTTTGGTCTGCGGCTTGGCCACATCATGAAGCAGGGCCGCCAGCTTGATCAATCCCTTGCGGGTTCGACCGGCGGCAATCTCCTGGTTAAAATGATCGGCTAATTTGCCGCAAAAGGTCAAGGCGTCGAGGAGATCGCCTTTGTGCTCTAAAGCTGCCAGCAGGCGTTCTACAGCGGACACCGTTTCCAGAGAATGCTCGAAGACGTTCCAGAAGTGCTCTTTGGGCTGTTCTACTCCTTTGGAGAAGACCATCTCGGGGACGATCAGGTCGAGAAGGCCGAGTTGATCCAGATGAGAGAGGGAATCGGCAGCCCTATCCGTTTCCAGAATGCAGCACAACTCGTTCTGAATCCTCTCGCCGCTGACCTCCGCGATGAGGCCTCGATCACGCTCGATGAGGGCTTCGGTCTGGCTATCCAGGGAGAAACCCAGTTCGGCGGAGAAACGAAATGCCCGCAGAAGCCGTGCTGGATCATCGAGGAAGACAGTGTCGCTGACTGCCCTGATCGCCTTTTGTTCCAGATCACGGAGGCCTTCCAGGGGATCGATGAGCGCCACCTGGTTCCATCCCGCTTCAATTTCGCCCAGTTTCATGCCGATGGCGTTGATGGTGAAATCGCGCTTGGCCAGGTCGTTTTCGATCGATCCTCTTATAGTGGCAAAATCGAGATACCAGCGTTCCCCGTCTTGAGAGAGGACGACTCTGGCCACCTGATGGGTCTCGTCAAGCAGCACGAAGCTGGCATTGAAAGCATCGGCTACCTGTCTGGCGATCTGTACAGCATCTCCGGCAAGCGTGAGATCGATATCGTGGCTGGGGCGTTCCAGGAGGCCGTCTCTGATATAGCCGCCAACCACAAATCCCTCTATTTTTTGAGAGGCCAGAAACCTCCGCAAGCGGGTCAGAATTGCGGCGGCCTCTTTTCCGATGAACAGGCCTGCGCTTGTTTGCATGACGTCAGATGCCATTCTTAACCTGGTGCGAGCACTCGAAATGGATTGTCCGGCCGGTGAATTCACTTCGATTAGGATATGCTCTGGAGCATTCATTTGTCAAGCTGGCGAGCCTGTGCTTAATCCGTGGGCCTCTGGTGATTCGGGGCTTCATACGGAAGCAAGGCCGGGGACACTTTGGGGGGTGAAATCGCGTGGGCAACCGGCACAAAGGTTCCCGGTCGCATTACAACGAGGGTGGAGGGCTCGTGCCGCTCATAGTTTGCGTCTCAATTCCCTGGTAACTGACCGAGTCCTCAATCTTGATCGGGCTGATTGCCTTGCTATCCTTGTACCAATACTCGGTGATGGTCGATCCTACATCCCCGCCGGAAGGGGTGCTATTGCTCGTATCGACCAGGGTGTGAACGACCTTGAAGCATGGATATCCGACGCTCCCGATATCAATCACGGCGTCATCGGCAACCACTTCGGCGCGGAACGTGTTGGTCCATCCGGACAAGAAGGGAACATCGGGATCATAGGATGCCTCGTAGGTCCAGCTATCGTTGAGATGGTATGGCCAGCCGGGATAGTTCACGTACTGCGAAAAGGTGACCCAGGTAAGAGCGGTATTCACAAACTTTAGATTGGTTTGCATCACTTTCTCGGACACCATTCGCAGGTCATTCTGGCTGCGCCATATTTCATCTTCTCCCAGCGTGATCGTTGTGGAATGAACAATGGGAGCGCTGACGTTCCGCTTGGGGAATGTATTGTACAGGGTCACAGCATGAAAACACGTTTCCGAGTTCTTCGGCACCCCGGTTTCAGTCAGCCTCAGAGTGCGCTCGGTCTGATCGATAGCTCCATCGCCGCTGTCATAGGTCACCAGAAATGGCATTTCTTTTAATGCGGGCAAGTGCGAATAGCTGCTCGGTTTACGGTCTCGCGAGTAATAGACGTATGCAGGCGTAGCCACAAAGATGATCAGAAAAATCATCAGGGTGGCAATCAATACCCACCATTTCCAACCTAATTGCTTCATCCATGGCAGTACTTTCTTCATCGTATCCTTTGCGGTATGGTCGGCACATTCGTGATAGTGTCCGAAGCATCAACCTGCTCCACCAGTATATCAGTGTTATGGCTCGAGCATTCAGCCATCAGGAGAATCCCACCCTGGACAGGCCCCAAACTCCAGGAAGGGAAGCGTCCCCTTACCCGTCAGCGGGATTTTCCCGCGGGAGAATCGCTTATCCGGCAACCGGCCGGGGATACCATCAGCACTGGAACTGAAGAGTGCCTCATCACTCTTTCGGCCACACTTCCCATGACCCAGCGAGAAGGTCCCGATCTTCCGTGCGTGCTGATCACAATCAGGTCAACGCCGTTGTCTCTGGCGTAATCCAATATTGCGCCAGCCGAATCTTCGCTCGGGATTATCAACGTTTGTGCATTCAGGCCTTCCGCTTTCATTTTGTTCGCCACTTTTTTCAGGTAGATTTCCGCGTCGGCGTTCTGTTCTCCCGCTGCGTTGGCCATGGCATCCAGGCTTGTTAAGGCCGGCACATATTTATCCGTCAGGGGTTTTAACACTTGCAGCAAAACAATCTCTGGGACATTGCAGCCCGTGCCAATGGCTTTTACGTGACTGAGACTGCACTCGGCGATATCGGAACCGTCGATTGGGACGAGTATCTTCTTGTACATAGAAACAACCCTCCTTATTTCCTAATAACCAGGATTCGGCTCATCTTTTGCCTGGTGTCTTGAGGTGCTTTGGTACTATGCTATGCGATGGTGTCGGATGACGGAATTCGTATATGTCCGTATTTTTCCTCAAAACTCCCCGTAGTTTTGCTGTTTGCTCCTTGAAAACGCGCCAGCTCTCTCGGGGCACATTCTGGGGAAGGATATTACGATGAATGCGTCTCGTGGCCACTCTTTGATCAAGTTAAGGAACCTCTGATTAAGTCCCGAATCATGCGATAATAATGGCAGACTACTTCAAGGAGACCTGCCGTGATAAATGGACCCACATTTGCCAGCCTGGCCTATGACAATAAGAAGAAGAGGACTCGTCGAGAGAA
>JAQTRE010000131.1 GCA_028711995.1 Dehalococcoidia bacterium
AAAGCGCTCAATGGCTTGGTCAGGGTTGCCGACTTTCAAGAGGCGATGGCCCTCTTCAGTGATCTCTATTGCCCTTTGGGCCGCGTTTTCAGTAGGCATTTTTCCATCTCCTTTGCCGTGTTACTCCATGCCTGATTCATTGGATTTCAAGGGGACAGCAACCGATGTCGATGCCGCAATCTCGAAGATAACCCTCTTAAGGAAGCTCGGTTCAGGTCCGGATCGGCCCATTGGCTCAGAGGTTCCTCAATACTATCCTGCCTTGAGCTGATAAACGATGCGTTCCATCTGGCAGAGAGTCCTAACCGTGGATACCTTGCTGTCCACCCGGGCCTCCTTCTCTGCCGTGAGACGGACATATGAAAAGCCCAATTGATCCTCAGAAAGGCCTCGACTCGTGGTATAGAGGGGTTGGAATGGTGGGCGTTAGACAGAAAGTTTCAAATAGCCTTTGCATTGGTCCAGTAACCTGATTTTGTTCAAGGTGCTCCAAGCACCGGTGGTGACATAGGGGGCTGTCCTGCCTGCCACCAGTTCCTCCGGCTATCCGGCCTGAAAACAAATCTAACTTTGCACGGGTACATAATCGGGGGCACGTCACCGTCACACTCGAAGGGTCATGAGCGCCAATTAACCACTTGTGGGTCTATCAAACGGAACATCTGTGTACAATTTTAAAAGCCAGAACCCTCTATGAATAGATAGGCCGATTATCGCGTCTTTGGCAAAGTTGAAAAATTAGAGGAGTACATGTGCCTCGCGACCTTTTCCAGGGAAGCCAACAATTGGGCCTGCTCATTTGGATCGAGAACCTGGAAGGCATCACGAACGGCCTGGCTGTGTACGACCTTCTCAAAAACACTCTCTCCCATGTTGGTAAGATGGACGTTTACTTCTTTGCGATTCTTTCCGTCTCGTTTTCTCTCTAACAAGCCCGCCTTCTCCATTCGATCAAGGAGTCGGGTTGTTGTCGGTGGACTGCACCCGAGCCAGTAGCTCAACTGAGCCATATTGACGGGATTTCGGGCTGCTTTAATGGCTATCAAAGTCGTTGCCTGGATAGGGCTGATCTGCATAGGCTTGAGTTCGCTAGCCCTTTCCATGCTCAGCATGTGCTTGGCCAGATTGATCCGCATCCAGAGCTTGAGGGTTGGGTCGGAAATATCGATGCTCATGTGCCTTATTCTACCGTGTTTCTCAATATTCAATACTTGTGACAGAGCCTCTGGATTCTTCGAAAGGGCCCCTAAGACTTATTGACAAGTGGTTTTCTGGAATATATACTCTTAATTGACTTAGGACAATTGCTGCATACTAAACATTGTGATACGACAATTATCGGTGCTTCAGTATACTATCACCAGGCAAGGTTGTCAAGAATCGATGGATTATTTGAGCAGCAGATATGGAGGGAAGAATGGTCATTGTTGACGAAGAAAAATGTATCGGATGCGGTATCTGTACTCACTTCTGTCCGGTAGAAGCCCTGGAAGGCTGGGGGGTGATTGAGATAAACCGTCAGACGTGTACAGAGTGTCTGGAGTGCATCGGCGCTTGCCCTATGAATGCGTTGGGGGTGAAGTCATGAAGCAGATCAAATGCGATGTTGCGGTTATCGGAAGTGGAGTTGGCGGCACCACGGTAGCAGCTTTGCTGGCCAAGGCCGGCTACAATGTTCGGGTCGTTGAAAAGCTGCCGTTTGTGGGTGGCCGATGCGCCACATTGGACCATCATGGTTTCAAGATCAACACCGGAGCGGCCATGATTGGCGATGAAATTCACGGCGCGCTGTGTCGGGAAGTGGGCGCCGAGTTGGAGCTTCGCGCTCCCAAAACTGCATTTGTCTTCCGCATCAACGGGAAGGATCATCCCGCCCCGCTGAACAAGGGACTCTGGAAGAACCTCATTGGTCAGGCCGCCCGGGACGAGGCGGAGGCGGAGATGGTATATAAAGCCTTCGGGAAAGCCGTCTCCTGGTGTGAGCCCTCCTACTCCATGACTCTGGATGACTGGGCCCGGCAATATACGGATAATCCCAGCATATTGAGGCTTTTTCAGTTTTTCACTACTGCCATCGGTGTCAACAGTTATGAAATGGCTGCCGGAGAGTTTTTCCGCAGCATCACGGAGGGGGCCGTCATGACCTGGGCCTCCCCTCCGCTGGGATGCGGCGAGTTTTCCGACGCCATGGTTACGGCCATCAAAGGGATGGGAGGGGACGTGTGGACCCGTTGCCCGGCGATGCAGGTGAAGGTCAAAGGCGGGGCGGCCACCGGAGTGGTGGTGCAAAAAGACGGCGAGGCAATCGAAATAACAGCGCCGGTGGTCATCAGCAATGCGCCGCCGTGGAGGACCGCGCAAATGGTGGGGAAAGAGCATCTCAGTCCCGGCTATCTGAAGGACGTGGATCGGATCATGGGCGCGCCGATGATCTGTTTTCACTTAACGACCGATAAGCAACTTCCGATGCTGGAGGGCACGGCTTGTTTGAGCCTGGATGTGAAATCCCGCAGGCTGTACAACATGATCGATTACACCCCCATCTGTCCGGAGATGGCACCCAAAGGCAAACACATCATTGAAGCGATCACCGTGCCCACCTCCGTCTATCCGCCCTACGATGTCAAGAAAGAGGTGGCCATGACCATTGCGGACTTGAGGAATGCCATCCCTGATTTCGATAACCAGGTGCAGATTCTGAGGATAAACTTCGCCCGGGGAGACTGGGGAGTGACCGGAAACGTTCCGGGAAGGGGTACCCTGCCCATTAAGACACCGGTCTATGGTTTGTACTCGGTGGGAGACAGGTCGGCTCCCGCGGGCTGGTGGTGCTCGCTGGCAGCCATCAAGAGCGGACGCATGGTGGCGGCCGATGTCATGAAACGATTCAAGCCGAAATGAGCCGGCAAAGAGACAAGCTCTTAAGAAAGCAGTTGCAATATCCAGTGGTTTATCAGCCGAGGCAAGCTAGATCGGAAACGAAGGTGAGGAGGAGATCATGAGCTATCAGGTAATGCATAAGGCGACGCTGACCGAAAAGGTCAAAAGGGTAAAGGACAGTTTCTTCGAAACCGAGGTGAGGTTGTCCACAGAGCGGATAAAATTCGTCGTGCAGGCTTACCGGGAGGCCGGGGGAGAAGCCCCGATCATCACCCGGGCAAAAGTATTCGACAGATATCTGCGGGGGATGACGCTGTTTATTGACGAAAATCCCATTGTCGGCAGCCTGACTCGATATCGCCGGGGGGTCAATGCCTATCCGGAATGGTCCACCAATGCGATGAGAATGTCCAAGAAGACCTCGTTTGGCGATGTCAGCTTGAATGCGGAAGAGATGCGGGATATCGATGAGGCGGTGGCCTATTTCAGGGATAAGACGCATGCGTCAAAAGTGACCAATATCTTTCAAGCGTTGACAGGGGTAGACCGTCGCGAGCTGAACCGGTACGGCGTATTTGGCGATACGGCCGGAACCCCCATGGGGTTCGCTAATCCAGACTATGGGAAGGTTCTGGCAAAGGGTCTCGAAGGCGTGATCGAGGAGGCGGAGCAGGAGATGGCCAAGGTTGCCCCCGAGCTCCATGACGATCTCCCCCGGCTGGATTTCTATCATGCGGTAATCATCACGGCCAAGGCAGTGATCGCCTGGGCCCAGCGGTATGCCGCCCTGGCTGAAGAGATGGCGGAGAAGGAAACCGACGCCGGGAGAAAGGCTGAGCTTCGAAGCATTGCCGAAACTTGCCGCCGGGTTCCGGCCAAGCCGGCCAGAAACTTTCGGGAGGCCGTTCAATCCTTCTGGTTTATCCATTGCGCCACCTGGATAGAGGCCGCCGAGCCGGGCATTGCGCCGGGGCGCTTTCCCCAATATATGTATCCCTATTACCGGCAGGATATTGATCAGAGCGGCATTACACGAGAAGAAGCCGTTGACCTTCTGGAATTGCTGTTCATCAAGTTTTCCGAGATCGGAATATTTCTGGGCGAGATCATAAGCACGGGGGCACAGTTGCACACCGGCCAGACCCTTGCGCTGGGCGGATTCACCCGTGATGGCCGGGATGCCACCAATGAGCTGGATTTCCTGGTTCTGGAGGCCGAAAACCAGGTGCGCATGCTCCAGCCAAGTACTGTAGTGGTATGGCACAACGGGTTATCCCACGAGTTTCTGCTGAAATGCGCTGAAGCGGTGAGAGTCGGCCTGGGAAAACCCTGCTTCATCAATGGCCATGTTGCCGTACAGCGCCATCTGGATCGCTGGAAGGACTGCTCTCTGGAGGAAGCCTACGATTTTGCGGTTGTCGGTTGCGTTCAAACCGGACCGGTTCACGCCATCGACAGTGCCTGGGGTGCTCTGATCAATTTCCCCAAGCTGCTGGAGATGACCCTCAACAACGGGGTCGATCCCATCTCAGGCAAACAATTGGGCCTTCAAGCAGGGAAAGGCGAAGATTTTCAGACCTATGAGGAATTGAACGCAGCTCTCAAAAAACAGCTTGCCTACTTCACCGAACTGGGCAGAAAGGCCAGCCGCATCGCTGAGAACGTCGATGCAACGTTTTTGCCGACGCCTTTTGCCGCTTCTCTGACCGATGATTGTCTCAAGAGGGGCAAGGATATTCTGGCGGGCGGCGCCAAGTTCGGCAGCGACGCCGATTGTCTGGTGGGTGTGGTTGACGTGGCCAACTCTATGACGGCGATGAAGAAGCTGATATTCGAGGATAAGAAAATCACCATGAAGGAGTTGCTCCAGGCGTTGCGGGCCAACTTCGAGGGATACGAGGATTTGCACCATCTGCTGCTGTCGGCCCCCAAATACGGCAATCAGGACGACTTTGCGGACAGCATCGTCAGGGAATTCTATGACGAGTTCCTCAAAGAAGAGCTGAAATATAAGTCTCATCTGGGGAAGGATGATGGCAGGCCCCATGGGGTAGTGGTTGCCATACACAGCTTCTATGGAGGAGTGGTGGGAGCGCTTCCCAGCGGCAGAAAGAAGGGTACGACGCTTACTGACGGCTCCACATCCGCCACACCCGGGACCGATCGTAACGGACCCACTGCGCTGATCCACTCCGGAGTTGCGGCCATGAACGCGGTCAAATACAGCTCGAACATCTTCAACTTGAAATTCCACCCGACGGCTTTGAACAACAACGAAGCGTTGGGGAAGCTGCTGGCCCTTGTCAAGACTTACATGGATATTGGCGGCAACCACATCCAGTTCAATGTAGTGGATGCCAAAACCCTGCGAGATGCTCAAAGCCAACCCGGTCAATACAAGGACCTGGTGGTCCGAGTGGCCGGATACAGCGCCTTCTTTGTCAATCTGGATCCCAACGTGCAACAGGAACTAATAGATCGCACCGAACTGAGGTTCGCTTAACGTAGAGAAGATCACCCAAGCACGTGTAAAAAGCACGCCCTATGGGGAGGAGGAGACAATTATGGCTAATCCACTGGAAGGATATCGGGTTCTCGATGTCACGACATGGTTCCAGAGCTTGGCAACGCGGATGCTGGCAGACCTGGGGGCCGAGGTAATCAAAATCGAGCCTCAGCACTCCGGTGGTGATCCCGTTCGGGGTGTGGTGAGCCAAGCTGAACTCCAAACGGGCAAGAAACAGCGTAACGTAGCGTTCGAACACGGCAACTGCAACAAGAAATCCATTACCCTGGACCTGCGCAAGCCAAAGGGCAGAGAGGTTCTTTACAAGCTGGTAGAGAAGTCGGATGTGTTTGTTCACAATCTGCGAAGTGAGCCGGCCACCCGGCTGGGTTTGGATTATGCTACTGTGTCCCAACACAATCCCCGGTTGATATACTCGGAGTGCTCTGCTTGGGGACCCAAAGGCCCCGGCGCCGATCGAGCGGCTTATGACAGGATGGCAATGGCGCGATCGGGAATCATGACCATTGCCGGAGAGCCGGGCGCGCCGCCCAGCTATATCAACGGCGCCATCGCTGACCATACGGGGGCTAACATGGCGGCTTTCGGGATAGTGCTCGGTCTGCTAATGCGAGAGAAGTTCGGGATAGGGCAACAAGTGGAGTCCTCACTGCTCGGCAGCATGGTTCATTTGATGAGTCTCAATGTTGAAACTAAGGTGATCACCAACAATGAAATAGCGCGGTATGCCAGAGCCAAAGCGCCCAATCCTATGTGGAATGAGTACAGGTGCCAGGATGACAAGTGGATATCCCTTGGTATGCTTCAATCGGATCGCTATTGGCATTCCTTCTGCCAGGCCCTTGAAATAGGGGACGTAGGAGAAAACCCGCGTTTCGCGAATATCAGGGAAAGGGCCAAGAACAACGTCGTGCTGATAAAGATCCTCGACGAGGTCTTTGCCTCCAGGCCCCGCCATGAATGGATCGACAGGATGGATGCTCGGGGAGACCTTATCTTTGAGCCGGTGAACAGCTTCGCCGATTTGGTGGAAGACCCTCAAGTCATGGCCAACAACTACATCACTGAGTATGAACATCCAACTTACGGAAAGACGCGCATGGTCGGGTGTCCCATCCATTTCAACGCCAACTCGACTTCAGTGATCAAGCTACCCCCACCGCAACTGGGGGAACATACCGAGCAGGTCCTTCAAGAGATTCTGGGATACAGCTGGGACGATATCATCCACCTCAAAGACGAAGGGGTCATCTAAAACCGCCAAAAGGACAAGCTTAACCACACGGGTCCGATGAAAAGGGGAAAATCCAAAAACACAAACCGTAGATGTCGACAACTGCTGGAACATCGTGATCGATCGTCGTGCTAGCAGAATACGATGCCACTTAAATCCGGATTTTAGCATGCCATCAGTTCGATGAAAGGGGGTGATTATACAGACAAAATAGGAATTGTCCAATGACAGGCAAATCGGTTTCCCGGGTAGAGCATCTAAAAGGAAATTACGATCAGGAGCGCAGATAAGGAGATACATGTCGGAAACCAAAGGGAAGACCAACAAACCGGAATTAGAGGATTTGAGCGGTCCGTTCAATCCCAATCTGAAGTTCGAGGATTTTTCCAAGGAATTTCTCCTAAAACTCATGGAGCTATGGCAATATGCCTGGCTTCAACAGACAGAAGCTTTCACGGCAGCCATCAAGAAACGGTGCGGGGAGGAGGTGGCCAATGAATGCGAGACTGAAGCCTGGGAAACAATGAGCCGGAAGGTAAATCCCAGATATGCCAAGCTGGGCAAGATCGAACTGAACACCGTGTTGGATAGCCTGAAGGTTCTCCAGTTGCCTCTGGATAATAGCATATCGGGCCTTTTTGCCCAGGAGTACGATATCAAGAGCCCGAATCATGTCATCCAGACCGTCAAAAGGTGCCGGTCACTGGAATACTTTGAGGAGAAGTGCCCTGAGAGGATAGACCACGTGTGCTATGTTACTGAGCCGCAGCTTTTCATGAACTATATGATGAATCCCAAGCTTAAGATAACTCCTCTGAAGCGGCCCCCCAGAAAAAGCAAGGATGACATCTGTTGCCAGTGGGAACTGAAGATTGAGGAATAGGGAGACACGTCACATCATCGGAGAAGCCGAACAATTCTTACAGACATTCGCACAATTGTGACCGGATTTCCAGGCAGTGTAACTGCTTGGGTGCGAATTTAGGAAGAGAAAGGGCAGGAGGTCTAGTCAGACGGTTTCAATACTATTTTGGATAAAAGGGGAAGCGCTGCAATTAATATAATTGCGTATGACGCAATCTGCTTGATAGGGCTCTCTTCGGAGTGAGACTCGATACAAACGACTCAAAAACGAACCACTGCTGGCATCGCATCTGTTTGAGCTTGGATATGTTATCCCCGGAGAATGCCCTGGCAAGGGATTGAGTGGAACCAAGAAGATGACATGAAATGTTTCCTCAGCCGTTTTCCCCAGGGAAGAAAGGAGCCGAACTACAGTTGATACGATTTCTACCATGATTCCGCACCGTCAACCAATATCTCTTTCGGGTAAACTTCATGAAGACAAAATTGAAAATTGGCGTTCCTGCAAAAAGGTAGCGCCTTGGTATTGAAGCTGATATTGGGATGCGATAGACTCAAGTTGAGGCTATTCGACTTGAGGTGAAGGGATGTTCAGAGAGAACCACAGGCATAAGCA
>JAQTRE010000132.1 GCA_028711995.1 Dehalococcoidia bacterium
CCGAGGGCTTAACCTATGAGAATGTCACTTGAAAGTCAAAACGTCGGTTTCAAAAACCGTGTCAACTTCTTTCAGGGTATTCTTAACCCCTATTCTTAAACGGCCTCTGACTACGGAGTGTTGGAATGATCTGACCCAACGCCTTTATCCCCGCTCGTTGGGGAATTCCTGCAGATGGGGGACACCCCTCGGTGGATTCAATCATAGTCGGTTGGCGGCTCGTGGTGAAATACGTATCCCTCCGTATTTTTGGTGAAAAAGGCACCTAGTTTTCGCCCTCTCTACTTTCAACAAAAGACGGAGGCCTTGAGGATTGAATTCGGGGATATGCGTGAAGCTCCTGATTCAGTCCATATCCTTCCGACCGGCAATTCTGGTTCCGGCAGCGAAGAAAGCGATGGCGTAAACAATCATCACTGCAATACCGGTACCAAAATGCGGCTTGAACTTATCCCCTTCAGAACTCCCGTTGTTGGCTGCATCTAGGACCTCCGTGATGAGTTGTGACGGCCATGTCACCATGAACCACGGATTCACATCCAGGCTGTACAGAATCCCGGCGAGGATGGGCAGAATCATGAAGAGGAAGAAAAAGCCGATCAGTGTGGATGGCAAGGTCTTCTTGAAGAGGCTGCTAAAAAAGTAGATGATGCTCACTACGCTGCATGAATAAAGGGTTGCTGTAACATACGATTTGCCCAGTTGTCCGGGGATTTCGCCTGCGCCAAAGAGATGGACAATCTGCACCGTCACGATCAGATAATAAATGGAGACGGTCATCAGCGTAGCAGTGAGGGCTGCCAGATATTTCCCGGTGAAGATCGCTGTGCGCCTCTGTGGTGTGGGAAATAGCAGCAATGCGGTCTTCTTCTCAAACTCCCCCGATATGGCATCGCCGGTGAACATGGCCCCGGAAAGGATCACCAGAAAGGTCAAGAATATCAGACTGTTGGAGGCAAAATCCCTGGCGGTATCGGCCGGGCTGATATAGAAAAGAAGCGGCACGATAATGGCCAGCGCGGCCACAATCAAAAGCCTCTTGCGCTTCCGGTGTTTGGTGAGCTCGAATCGCCACGAAAGGTAGGTATCGTAAGAGTCATGCTTGAGCGACGCCATCATTGCACTCCCTTTTCCTTTCCCATCAGGGAAATGTAGTAGTCTTCGAGTCCCAGGCTATCGGGATTGTAGGAGATGATCTCCAGATTCATGGCCACCAACTCCCGCAGTATCTGATAGCTGGTCGGCATTTGGCCATCGAAATGGATTCGGATCGTCTGATCGGTGACTTCGAGATTGTGCACTGAGGGAATGGCTCTGATGCCCCCGATTTCCTCGTTCGAAAGAGGCCGGGAGAACTCCACCTTGACGGCCTTCGATTCCCTTCGACCGGCGATATCCCCTATCGCTTCAGACCTGACCACCTTTCCCTTGTCCAGAAAGATGACGCTGTTGCAAACTTCGGCAACCTCTCCCAGAAGATGGGAACTCAGGAAAACGGTCATGCCCTCGCTTTGAAACTGACGGATCAGCTCGCGGATATCCCTGATCCCGATGGGGTCCAATCCCATCACCGGCTCATCCAGCAAAAGGACCTCCGGTCGATGGAACACCGCCTTGGCAATGGCCAGTCTGCGATGCATCCCGGTGCTGAAGGAGCCGACTTTCTTGTGCGTCCAGTCCGATAGCTTCACCCTCTGCAGGGTCTCCGTGATTCGCCGATCGATATCCTTCTTATCAAAGCGATAGACCCTGCCGAAATAGGTCAGCATCTCGTATGGGGTAAGATATTCATAAATGCCGGGGACCTCGATCAACGCGCCCACTCTTCCCAGGACTTCTTGCGGCGACCGGGTGACATCGAGACCGTTGACGAATGCTTGTCCCGAAGTGGGCCTGATCAGCTTGGTGAGGACTTTGATGGTGGTCGTTTTCCCTGCCCCGTTCGGCCCAAGGTATCCCACCACCTCTCCTTTTTTGATCTTGATCGAAACGCCATTGAGCGCGGTGAAGCCATTCCCATAGCGTTTCACCAGATTATCCGTTTGAATTGCATATTCCACTCTTTGATCTCCTGAAGATTTCCAATACTATTGATCTTAGCACGAAACACCCCGCCTGTCATGAGACATAAGGCTTAGTCGGACACTGGAGCGTGCTTGCCCGTCGCCGGGGCCTGTGCTAAGATACTCGTCGGATAGGGCAGATTCTTCAAATGCGTATCATTCTTTTGCGACACGGGCGGACGGAATGGAATGAGCAGAAGCGATTTTCCGGGAGGGCCGACATCCCTCTGGATGAAACTGGCATCGAACAGGTCAAAGCAGTAGCAGAAAGGCTTGCGAGTTCTGATGCAGCGGCCATCTATTCCAGCCCTTTGAGAAGAGCCCTGATGACTGCCCGGCCTATCGCTGATCGAATCGGCCTGGCCATTCAACCCCTGGACCAGCTCACGGATATCGACTGCGGCACATGGCAAGGGCTTTCGACAGATCAAGCACGCGCACAGGATGGCGATTTGTATCGTCGGTGGCTGGAGTCTCCTCATCAGATCAGATTCCCCCACGGTGAGAGTTTTCCGGAAGTCCGCGAGAGGGTCACCGGCGTAGCGAAGAGACTGCTGGATGAGCATTCCGATCAGACGGTAATCATGGTCTCCCATGTAGTAGTGTGCCGGATACTGGTTTGCATTGTTCTGGGGCTGGATGATTCGCACTTCTGGCAAATTGGTCAGGATGTCTGCGCCGTCAATACCATCACCGCCAGAGAAGGTCGGTTTATGCTCAATTCGCTCAATGATACCGGTCATCTGAAGGGTCTGGGGTAATCCGTGAATGTCTCAGAGGTGAATTGGCTGTTGGCCTCGGCGTATGGGGATCGGCCATGGCAGCCTCACCACGACCCGCTTTCGGAATTGGTGGCCACGATTCTTTCGCAGAACACTTCCGATGTGAATTCGCATCGGGCATATGATTTGTTGCTGGGTGCATTTGGGGATTGGGAAACAGTTGCCGCGGCGGATGTGGCCGATATCGAGCGGGCGATCCGATCGGGAGGGCTCTCAAGAGTCAAAGCAACCCGGATCAAAGATATCCTTCAAAAAATTCTGGAGGAGCGCGGCTCGCTGAACCTGGCTTTCCTGGATCAGCTGCCGATTGATGAAGCTAAAGTATGGCTGCGGAAGTTGCCCGGAGTCGGGCCGAAGACGGTGGGATGCGTGCTCCTGTTTTCTCTGGGCAAGCCGGTTCTTCCTGTGGATACGCACGTCTATCGCGTTTCCCGGCGGCTGGGGCTGATCCCTGTTAAAATCAGTGTGGAACAGGCGCATCAAGTGCTGGAGGCCATGGTTCCGCCGGCAGATGTTTACCAGTTTCACATGAACATGGTCCAGCATGGTCGGCAGGTCTGCAAATCGCAGCGGCCTAAGTGTTCGATCTGCGTTTTGAGAGGAGTGTGTGCTTGGAACGGGAGCGATTCGAAGAACTAGTTGAACAGGCGGTGGAGGGTTTGCCGGAAGAATTCCAGGAGCGACTGGAAAACCTCGCTATTATGGTGGAGGACTGGCCCACCTCGGAGCAATTGAGAGAGGCAGGAATCGGCCGTCGGCAGGATCTGCTGGGACTCTATGAAGGAGTGCCTTTCCCCCATCGGGGGAGCGGCTATAACATGGTTTTGCCGGACCGGATCACCATCTTTCAGAGACCCATCGAGTTGCATTATTCCTCCGATGAGAGTACCATCAAAAAAATTCAGGACACGGTGCGCCATGAGATCGCCCATTATTTCGGCATCAGCGATGAAAGGCTCCGGGAGATCGGGAGATATTGATCAAAAGAGGTAAATCATGATAAAACCCGTAAACGTAGGAATCATCAACGTCACCGGCTATATCGGCATCGATCTGGCCCGAATCCTGAGCCAGCATCCAGGCGTCAAGCTGGTTTCGGTTACAGGGAGAAGCGCCGCCGGGCAGAAGCTGGGCGACGTTTTTCCTCATATGGCGAGTGTTGATATGGTCATCGACTCCGAACTGAGGGACGTCGAGGTGGCATTTGCGGCGCTTCCTCACGGGGATAGCGCCAAGGCTGTGGTGGAGGCTCTGGAGCGGGATATCCGGGTGATCGATGTGAGCGCCGATTTCCGCCTCAAAAACTCTGCCGAATATGAGCGATGGTACAAAGTCAAACACCATGCCCCGGAGCTTCTGGGTGAGGCGGTTTACGGATTGCCGGAGCTGCATCGCGCCGAAATTTCGGGGGCTCGGCTGATCGCCAATCCGGGATGTTATCCCACGTGTTCTATCCTGGCCCTGGCACCTGCATTGCGGGAGGGACTGATCGAGTCGGATATCATCATCGACAGCAAGTCTGGCGTCTCCGGAGCGGGCCGAACCCTCACGCTTAACACTCACTTCGCCGAGGCTAATGAGAGTGTTTCCGCCTATGGGCTCGATGGGCATCGGCATCTGCCGGAGATCGTGCAGGAGCTGCGGGTTCAGTCCGGAAGCAAGCCACTTTCCGTGACCTTCGTCCCGCACTTGATCCCGATGACGCGCGGCATGTTGAGTACGTGTTACGCCAGGCTGCGCAGGGAGATGAAGGCCGAACAAGTACGGGAGGTCTATAAGGATTTCTACCGCGATGAACAATTCGTGAAGGTGGTCGATAAGCCGCCGCAGACCAAACAGACGCTGGGAAGTAATGTTTGTCTGATTCACCCCACGGTCGATCCCCGCACCGGGAAGCTGATCGTCATCAGCTGCATCGATAACCTGGTCAAGGGCGGAGCCGGACAGGCCGTTCAGAACATGAACCTGATGCTGGGGTACCCGGAGGGGATGGGGTTGGGAGCGATAGCGATCTATCCTTAGTGAATCTCTGATCAAGTCGCGCAGGATACTTCCTGCCGCAGGCCTGCCATCGACCAAATCGGGGGGGTGTCCCCCAAGTTTGTTCTTCTTCCCCCTTTCCCGTTTACGGGAGTGAGGGAAACTCCTCCAAGATAGTGGCTGGAGGGCTTGCCCTTGATCGAGATCAGTGGGCAGAAAGTTCGAGATTCAGAGAGTTATGATCATGAAAACACCGGATTATTCCATTCTGGACGACCCCCTGATCCTGGGGTTTGCTTTCTATCCTCGTCAGGACTGCACGCCTACACCACCCGATGCTACGGATCACATGGTGCCGGTAGATGAAGGTGTATCGGTCTTTTGCCGCTTTTACGCTATTGAGCGGAAATCGCCCACCATCCTGTATTTCCACGGCAACGGAGAGGTTGTCTGCGATTACGATGATGTTGCCCCTATCTATAGCCGGATCGGCATCAATCTATTTGTGGCAGACTACCGCGGATACGGCAGGAGCGGTGGACAGCCGACGTTTTCGGCCACCGTTTCCGATGCTCATGTTGTGTTCAAGTACTTTATGAAGACTCTGGCATCAGGCGATTACACCGGGCCTGTTTTTGTGATGGGCCGCTCACTGGGAAGCATCTCGGCGATTGAACTGGCTTCAGCCTATCCTGAAACAATAAAGGGACTGATTCTGGAGAGTGGTTTTGCTAGCTTTGCCCGCCTGTTCCGGCACATGAGCTTTCCGATGGGGATTCATGGCCTGGACGATTTGGAAAGGGCAGGCATGGAAATGGTTCGCAGAATCAGAATGCCAGCCCTCATTATCCACGGCGAATACGATTCGCTGATCCCGCACAGCGAGGCGGTTCTCTGCTACGAAAATCTCGGATCGGAGAACAAGCGACTGGTGACCATTCCCAAAGCGGATCACAATGATATTCTCATGGCAGGGATCGAGCAGTACTTTGAAGCCATCGGGAATTTCATATACCCGGGCCACTGAAAAGCGGATTTCCCGGTTCCCATTCTGGCATCGGAGGCGGCTACAATGGATAGCGAGTTACAGCAGAAGATAAAGGTATCGAGTGTAAATGGGAAGTTGCCCTGTGCAGCGGCTTTCAAGATTGCCAGGGATCTAAAGATCGAGCCGCGGAGCGTCCGGGAAGCTGCCGATGATCTCAAGATAAAGATATCGGCGTGCCAACTGGGCTGCTTCCCCTAGGCCAGCAATCGGAAAGATGTTTTGACAGTTACCCTTTCTTAACGATTCGTTTACCAAATGTTTACTTGAATATTCAATTCGAAATGCTAGTATAGGTTCAAATGGATATGAACCATTTTCGAAACCTTCTCCCGGCAATCTCACTGATGAAATGTCTCCTTGCCGCGTTGACCATTTTGGTGATTGCTGATGGGATTGTAACGCAATTCCTCGTTGGGCGAGGATTCGCCAGGGAGGGGAACCCATTCATGGAACCCCTTGTGGGAGAGAACTTTTTCCTTCTGGTGAAAATAGTGGGGGCGGCAGTGTGTGCTTATCTCCTGTGGGACATCTATAAAAGATGGGCGAAGCTCGCCTTGATCAGCACCTCCTGCCTTGTTGTCTGCTATGGAGCCATCGTCACCTGGAACGTGAGCACTTATTTCATTGCCAATTAACCCTTTCGTCTTTTCCTCTTTTCAATTCCATGTCTCGGAAATCGTTGCCGGCCTTCAAATAAGCAATCTCCTATCAAGTTCTTACCATCCCCCGATCTGGTCTATGACAAGTCCGTGGCCCTGATTTAGGCCTTTCTTCTCAACCTTTCTGCATGCCTGCCCCCAGAAAAGTTGCGAGCCTTCACGCTTGAGGGGGGGTCGACAATCTCATATGCTAGGAATTGTCAAGTTTACTCTCTGCTTTCAGCGATAGGCTTATGGGCAGGCAAGTGAAAATTAAAACCAGTACGGAGTGAACCAGACCATATCACCGCAGCTGGGGACCAAAGTATCAAGGTGGAGATATAACGCGAGATTGTTCGGAGCAGTTTTTATATCCTGTTTGGAGAGGTGCAAAGTGAGAGAATTGACAATCGGAAAGACCAGAGGGTTGCAGCAAATGTCCAATTCAAAGGGCATTTTCACCATGTGCGCCGTGGATCATCGAAGGTCTCTGCGCAAGATCATCAACAAAGGGAATCCTTCATCCGTTGCCTATCAAACCATGATGGACTTCAAAATGGACATCTGCGAAACGCTTGTGCCTCATTGCGGCTCGGTGCTGCTGGACATTTATAGTGCCAGCCGGGCCATTGCCTCCAATGCAATCTCCGGCAAAACAGGCCTCTTAATCAGCTTGGAAGTGGCCGATGATGATCCCTATGACGATGACGAGCAGTTCAGCGCTTTTCTGGTCGACTGGAATGTAGATACCATCAAGGGTATGGCGGCATCAGGCGTGAAGATACCTCTATTCTATCGACCGGACTTGCCGAATGTTGCCTCTGTGCAGCTGAGCACCGTTACCAAACTTGCCTACGAATGCCAACAAGCCGACATAGCCCTTTTCATCGGCCCCAAGTCTTACATGGTCCCCGAGTTGGAGAAAGACTATTGGACATATGCTAAAAAGAAGCCGGATCTGTTGATTGAGACCGTCCGACAGCTTTCAACATTGCCGATTGATGTGCTCAAAGTCGAGTTCCCTGCAGACATCTCCTATGAGCCAAACAAAGAACGGTTACTCTATCTTTGCCAGCAGATGAATGAGGCATGCCGGGTGCCGTGGGTGCTGCTCAGCGGCGGGATCAGCTTTGAAGTCTTCCAATGGCAGTTGGAAATAGCCTGCAAAGCAGGCGCTTCAGGATTCTTAGCCGGACGGGTCCTCTGGCAAGAAGCGGCAATGATTGACTCCCGGTGGGAAAGAACCAAGTTCCTGAAAACTACCGCCACTGATAGGCTCAATCAACTGATATCGTTGGCCGATAGTTATGCCAAACCATGGCACAGAAAGCTGGAAACCAGCAACAACTACATTGTTCCGGACCTGAATGAGGTGTGGCAGGAAAACTACCAGAAAGTCCGCGAACAGGTGAAACCCGAAAAGACGGTTGCGCGTGAAGATCACTAGTGTCATGTCACGTAATGATTGACGGATAAAGGCGTCTCAATTTTACCCTGGCGTCATCTATGGTGAAATGCCAATTGATCTTGGCATTCAGATTGTTTCTGCTCTTGCACCATGCCTCGAC
>JAQTRE010000133.1 GCA_028711995.1 Dehalococcoidia bacterium
GTGCAATCAGTAAGATGGTAGCACTGGTCATGAAACCAAAGCCGCCAATCTGGATGAGGATCAAGATGACGAGTTGCCCGAAGGGGCTAAAGTGTGCAGCGGTATCTGGTATGGTATTCAAGCCAGTTACACACACAGCAGAGGTGGCAGTGAAAAGAGCATCCACAAAAGGAGTGAATTCACCGGCCTTACTGGAGAACGGCATCATCAGCAAAAAGGCACCGATCAAGATCATACCGGCGAAGCCATAAATCAGGATGGCGAGCGACAGCGGGCGGTTCTTGGGACTCAATGAAATTTCCGGAGGAAGCAGGACACGCCATGGCTTGACTCTGCTTACTCGGTGAGTCACATCGCCAGGTTTCGGACGGTATCGTTTTGGCATAAGAGTATTCTGCAGCAATTAAAGCTGTTTGTCAGGGTTGTGTCAAGTATGAATCTCCGGTGAGACTACCATCACTCTTGCAAAAACACAAGGAAGCGGGTTATAGTTCATAATACGATAGGAAGGACACACCGGAGGGGAATGAGTGCGCAGGGAAGCCTTATACCGGTAGTTCGATGTTTGACAACGCTTAATCAGAGCCTACCCAATACAACAGGGGGAACAAAAATGCCAGCAGAGGACGGGCCAAAAGACAAGAAGGAGACTCCGGTAGATATCAGAGAGATGGAGATTGATGACATTCCTTCCGTATTCCATCTGGGGGAACGGCTTTTCACCAGCGACGAGTTTCCTATCCTCTATCGAACCTGGGATGCTTATGAGGTAACCGATGCTTTCACCGCAGACCCCGAATACTGTTTTGTAGCCGAAGCTGATGAGAAGATTGTCGGATTCGTTCTGGGAACTACCATCGAGAAAGAGGGTACTGCATGGAAGACATACGGCTATCTGAGCTGGATAGGCGTGGACGACGATTTTCAGCGGAGAAGGCTGGGCAGACGGCTTTACCGGAAGCTGGAGGAGAAGTTAAGGCTGGATGGAGCCCGAATGATGCTGGCCGATACCGGAGAGGGAAACGCGGAAGCCATCTCCTTCTTTCACCGGATGGGGTTCTCCAAACAGGGTCAGCATGTATGGCTGGGCAAAACCCTCCGCAAGCCTCGGGTGACCAAGAAGGCTCAGACTTAATCAGACTTTCCCGGATGATCTGGATTTTCTCTGGAGAGGCAATAAAAATGACGAAATCGACTGAGCAGTCAAATGACATCAACCCCCAGAGGCTCAAAGCTCTGTTAAAAGATCTTGTGGATATCTATAGTCCCAGTGGAAAAGAACAGGAGATTATCGCTTTTGCAACGGACTATCTGTCAAAGCAGGGGCTGAACGTAAGCAAGCAAGAGGTCGATGAGAATCGCTATAACGTGATTGTCGTGCCTCAGGAGAGAGATGAGGTGGACCTTTGTTTTGTGGGACATCTGGATACGATTGTAGCCTACGATCTGGACGATTATGAGTCTCATGAAGAGGGGGATGAGGTTCACGGACTTGGAGCTGTGGATATGAAGGGTGGCTGCGCAGCGATGATGGAAGCCTTCACGGTGATTGCCGAACGGGGGAAGGATTTCCCTTCCGTGGGGCTTGCGCTGGTGGTGGGTGAAGAAGAAGGCAATGACGGCGCCAAGGCTTTGGCTCAGGAATATGATTTCCAGTGGGCTATCATCGGCGAGCCCACCGATTTGAAACCCTGTCTGGGTCACTACGGCTATCTGGAGGTGCTCTTGCGCACTCGCGGGAAGCGAGCTCATTCTTCCATGCCTGAGCTGGGGCAGAACGCCATTGAAATGATGCTCAGGCTTCTTTTGAATGTTACCGACTATGCCACACGCCTTCCCCAGGGTTTCGTCTATAATATCAGAGAGCTCTCCGGATTCCCAGGCGCATTTGTGGTTCCGGCCCTTTGTGAGGCGTGGTTGGACCTTCATTTGCCCCCGGACTCAAGGATCGATGTGTTGAAAACAGAGCTGGAGAAACTACTAGAAGAAGCCCATCAAAACATCCCTGACATGGATGCGTATATCCGATTCGAAGATACCTACTCCGGATATCGGATTTCCGAAGAGAGAGCCCTGGTGAGAAAACTGAGGGATGTATACCAGGGGATGTCCCTGAACTGGGAACCTCAGGATTTCAGGAGTCATTCCGATGGCAACGTGCTGTGGGCTGGCGGTATCGACCCTATTATCCTGGGACCCGGTCGTCTGGAATCGGCTCACACGCCCGAGGAGTCCGTATCCTTCGAGCAGGTCATCAAAGCATCTCAACTCTACTTGAATTTTGCTCTATCCCTGCGATGAAATCGGGAAGCTTGGGAGGATTGGTATGAATATCCGAAAGCATATGTCGCTGCTTCCCGTTTTGGCTCTGTGTTTGAGCGCTCTCCTCATCCCCTCCACAGACACCAGTGTCGCTCAGAAATCGGTGGTGTTCACCAAAGATGATTGCAGCTGCTCTTTACCTGGAATGGATCTGGTTGACACGCAGGTGAATACTACTCTGCAGTATTCCTATCTGAACTGCCAGTATGGCTCACCTCAGGGAAGCGGTAAGAACTGGGTAGAGATCAGTGTTTTCTACTACAACGATACGTCGAAAGCATTATCAAATTATCAGAACTCGAAGGATGTTTTTGCGGATGCAGCCGGATGGGCCAAGGATGGTCGTACTCAAGGCGTCGAGCCTGCAAGCCTGATTACAGAGGTAAGCGAGGTGGATCGATATGGCTACGTGGTGTACAACTATCGCCCACAGGCCCTCTTCTACTGGGGGGAGATGGCATTGTTGCGCAACTCAAATTTTGTAGCCTACGTTCATTTGAGCGGTCCGCAAATGGGTGCCGCAGAGGCAACCAGCTTCTTAGACTCCGGAGCCAAGTGCGCCACTGCCATCATCGATAATAAATCGGTTAAGGATACAACATTCGCCTTCAAGTACTATCCCCCCATCATCACCGGAAAAGAAGCTGCACCGTATGTTGGCGGGGACCTGGTAGCTCTGGTCAGAGACAAGAAAACGAACCGGTTGGTTGGAGACAAAGAGGTCTATTTCTTCAAAAAGGACTACTCGGTGGAGGACGTCTCCTTCAATCAATGTCTCAAGTTTCCACAGACTGACCCTCTCTATATCGATGGAGCTTCTTTGAACCAGCTGGGAGGAGGGCACATTGCATCTGATTATGCCAGTGATTCGACAAGCGTGGGTGTTTATGAGGAGGGCTGGGCGGGCTTGTCGGCCAGTCTTGGCGAGGCCAGGTTCAACTATCTCTCCAGCAAAGCCCTTATCTTCGACGCCCTGGTCAAGAGCCTCAAGAAACGGGATGTGGTGAGCGGAACCGTTTATGCCGTCATGTTTGATAAGTCCTCTCGGCAAACCTATCCCGATGGCTCAAAAGCCAAGATCGTTCACATCGCGCAAACTCAGGTTGAGTTGAAAGGTATTGCAGCAATCACCAGCAGCGGCATAGAGGATACCCTGAAGCCTTCTGTGATCAAAGTGCTCAGCGCATCTACTGGCGAAAAGATGGTGAACACCCTGCCTTATTATCTTCGTGAAGACGTGGTTTATATCGATAACAACACGAGAATCACTATCACCTGGCTCTCCGGCCTTTCGCTGTCTCTCAGAGTAAAGCCTGGTTTTCTGGAAGATGGCAAGTTCGAGTGGATCAGCATCGGCTATAAGTATCTGGGCAGTTTCTACGGTGACTGGGTATGGGCTGACAGTTGGGTGGGAAACTTGGTTGTCGAGGGTGCGACGACAATAGCTCCCAGCATCATCGGAACCCTTGCAGGGCCTTCTTGCTATACCGGATTTATTATCGGCGGGCCCATCAGCATCGGCGTCGGACTTCTCGTCCTGGGTTACGAGGGCGCCAAAAGCCAGTGGAATCCGCTGATTATCGAGCCGCGGTCTGAGATTCTTATCGATACGGATGAGGATGGATACCAAGTCTATACCCTTGAGGGATCGGCTGGCCTGCATCCTACTGATGGTGGCTCCGCGCTGGACGTTACTCAGGGGCACGCCACCACTGTGACGACGGATGGTCAATTTGGCCCGTTGACGGAGTTTAAGGAAGCTGACCTCAATGCCGAAATGGCTGCTTTCGTACAGGCGATAAGGGAGGATCAGCCCGCAAGCGACACTGAAAATCCCGGCCTGGGTTTCGAACAGCCGCCGTTCCCTTCTTCGGACTCCGACGACAGCTCCAAGATAATATGGCTCGTCGGTTTGGTCGCCGGAATGGTCGTGTTGGGAATGGCGTCGATCCTGCTGCGCAAGAAACGCCGTCAAACAGCGCCTGCCTATGACCCGCACATCACTCCACGTCAGAATCAGCCCTCCATGCCGGTGAACCCCGGTCCGAGAGTTGAAGAGCCGCTGAAAGGCGAGCTGCCTGTGATCTCCTGTCCCGGTTGCGGCACCCAGGCGCAGCCTGGGAAGAAGTTCTGCGGCAAGTGCGGCGCTGCGTTGCCCTCCACAGGACAGATGTCTGATGCTCAAGTCTATTGCTCGAAATGCGGGGCTTCCAACGAGGGAGGAAGCCTCTTCTGTCGAAAATGTGGATCGAAGCTGGCACTTTGAGAGAATGATCGATGAACTGCCCGAAATGCAGAGCACAGAACGATGCAGCCAATGACTACTGTGGCGACTGCGGAGCATCTCTGGCCGCTGTCAAGGCAGAAGCCTCGACGAGCAGAGGGGATATTCTTCGATGTGCCAACTGCAAGTCACCACTTCAGTCCGGCACGAAGTTCTGCGAAGACTGCGGGGCCCCTGTCATCGAGCCGAACAGGGTCTATTGTCCGCACTGCGGCGCAGGCAATGATGAGGCCAATGTTTTCTGCAGCAAATGCGGAGTGAGATTGTCAGGTTCCGATGGGGCGCATGCTCAGGCTGGCGGTGAAAGTTCCGGCACAAAGCCTGAAGACAGGGCTTCCGCAGCATGGTGGGTACTGGCCTTTGTGCCGCTGATTGGCGCACTGGTGGTATTGATGACGCTTCGGAAAGATCAGCCTGAGATGGGGACAAGGATTATCGTCACCAATATCGGGCTGACCATGATCCTCCTCTTCAATCTGATGCAGATTTTCACTTCCTAGCACTTGTTGCTTAAAAAGGAGCGTTGCACCACGGTTTATGCTTCGAGGGCCTGATGGTTCGACAGGCTCACCACGAACGGAGCACTTTTTCACGTTTGCCCTGAGCCCTTCGATTTGACTCAGAACAGGCCTGTTGAAGGGACACGAGAAAAACAGAGTCGTGATGCCGCATACAGCAAGTATAAGGACGTGATCTCTCGAATCCGCGTAACCAGACCGCACTCAACCTTCCAAAGAGCCCGGCGATACTCTATAATCAAAAGGAAATGACCACCCCCATCCGACGCCAATACCTCCAGGTCAAACAGAAATACCCGGATGCCATTGTCTTCTTCCGGCTGGGCGATTTTTACGAAACGTTTGAGGATGACGCCAAGACGATTGCCCGGGAGCTTCAAATTGTGCTCACTTCCCGGTCGATGGGGAAGGATCAGCGTTTCCCGATGGCCGGAATCCCGCACCATGCGCTGGATGGCTATCTGGCCAAGCTGATCAATGCTGGTCACAAGGTGGCTATCTGCGAACAGCTCAGCGATCCCAAGGCGAGCAAGGGACTGGTGGATCGAGACGTGGTCCGGGTGGTCACGCCGGGCACGGTGGTCGAGACCAACCTTCTGGAGATCAAGTCCAATAATTATCTAGCCGCGATGGTGGTCGATGGAGATCGGGCAGGACTGGCCTATGTTGACATAACAACCAGCGAATTCGCCACGACACAGCTCAGCCTTGATCGCGCCCTTCCCGAACTGGAACGGCTGAGCCCTTCGGAGGTCATTGTCCCAAAAAGCTTTGAGAATCACCTCGCAGGCGAACCGACTCGCCTTGACGATCGATGGTTTGATCTGGGAACAGCCCGCCAGACGCTGCTGGATTACTTTGAGGTCGCTTCACTGGCAGGTTATGGCTGCGATCAACTCCCATTGGCTGTTCGAGCGGCAGGAGCCATCATTGCCTATCTCAAAGAAACTCAGAAGGGCGCATTGGGGCAGTTGCCCACTCTTTCAACGTATTCCACCGAATCTTTCATGGTCATCGATGCACAGACGCGCCGTAATCTGGAGCTTTTCAGGTCGAGCAATACCGGAACTGTCAGTGGCTCACTCCTCTCGGTAATCGATCTCACCAAGACCCCGATGGGCGGCAGACTGCTTAAAATCTGGCTGGGGCAGCCACTGCTTGCCATAAACGCTCTGCTTCAACGGCAGGAGGCCGTTGCCTGGTTTACGGCCAATGCCGTTCGGCGCGCCGAGATCATCAACCTTCTGGCCCGCCTCTCTGATCTGGAACGGCTGATCAATCGGGTCAGGGCGGGCATTGCCATTCCCAGAGAGTTAGTGGCGCTGCGGCACAGTCTGGAGCTGATGCCGCAACTCAAGTCGGCCATAGGAGAGGAATCCGCACCGCTGACCGGGCTTGCGTCCGAGCTTAAACCCTGCCATGAAGTGGTGGAGCTGATTTCCAACGCCATTGTGGAGGAGGCGGCCGGACCGGTTGGGGATGGAGGAGTGATAAAACCGGGGTTCTCCCCGGAACTCGACCAGATACGCTCCGCCTCCAGAAATGCCAAGCAGTTCCTGGCTGAACTAGAGCGCAAAGAGCGAGAACGGACCGATATCAAGTCGCTCAAGGTGGGATATAACAGGGTTTTCGGCTACTACATCGAGGTGACCAGCGCTCACCTGGAGAAAATTCCGGCCGACTACATTCGCAAGCAGACGCTGGTTGGGGCGGAACGATTCTTCACTCCCGAGCTCAAGGAATATGAGTCGTTGATCCTCAACGCGCAGGAGCGGATCGGAGAGTTGGAGATCGCCCTGTTCAAGCAGGTGTGCCGACAGGTGTCCGGGTCCGGGGAACGGATTCTGGGCACCGCCCGTGCGCTGGCCCAGATCGACGTGCTAGCTGCTCTGGCCGAAGTGGCGGTGCGGAACAGTTACGTGAAGCCGCAGTTGACTTTCGAAGACGCCATTCGCATCGTCGGCGGTAGGCATCCGGTGGTAGAACAGGCGCTGGTGGAAACCGGCTTTGTCCCCAACGATACCCTTCTTTCCAACTCCGATTCCCAGGTCGTTATTCTTACCGGTCCCAACATGGCAGGGAAATCCACCTATCTTCGGCAAGTGGCCCTGATCGTGTTGATGGCGCAGATTGGCAGCTTTGTGCCTGCGGATTCGGCGACTATCGGGCTGGTGGATCGCATTTTCACCCGGGTGGGACTGATGGACGACCTGACTACCGGACGTTCTACCTTCATGATCGAGATGACGGAGACGGCCGCTATTCTGAACAATGCTACGCCGCAATCGCTGATCATTCTAGATGAGATCGGACGGGGCACCAGCACTTATGACGGGCTTTCCATCGCTCACTCGGTGGTCGAATATCTGCACAACAACCCCCGACTGGGAGCCAAGACAATTTTTGCCACCCACTACCATGAGTTGGTTGAACTGGCAAAAACCCTCCCTCGGGTGAAGAACTTCAATGTAGCGGTAACTGAAGAAGGCGGCAAGGTGGTATTTCTGCGAAAAGTCATCCCCGGAGGCGCTGACCGCAGCTACGGTATCCATGTGGCCCAGCTTGCCGGCATGCCAAGGTCAGTGACGCACCGGGCAGTGGAAATCTTGAAGGGACTGGAAGAAGGAAAGCCCGCCGCCAAGAAGGAGAAGAGGAAACCAGTGCCGGATCAACTCTCTCTCTTTGCCGAAAAGCCCCCGGTCCTGGCGGAATTGGAGATGCTCGATATCGATGCTCTCACCCCGCTGGAGGCCATCACCCGGCTCTACGAGCTCAAGAAGAAGGCA
>JAQTRE010000134.1 GCA_028711995.1 Dehalococcoidia bacterium
CCGACATGCGTTCTGCTCTGGTGGATTATTTCCGCGAAGAAGGTCAAATCATGATTGCCACCGAGGCGGGCGCGGAGGGCATCAACCTCCAGTTCTGCTCGCTGGTGGTCAACTACGATCTGCCGTGGAACCCACAGCGCATCGAGCAACGCATTGGACGCTGTCACCGCTACGGCCAGAAGCACGACGTAGTGGTAGTGAACTTCCTCAACCGGAAAAACGAGGCTGATCAGCGCGTCTACCAGCTTTTGTCTGAGAAATTCCGTCTCTTTGAGGGGGTATTCGGGGCCAGCGATGAAGTACTCGGTGCTATTGAGTCCGGGGTGGATTTTGAGAAGCGAATTAATGACATCTATCAGCGATGCCGAAAGACCGAGGAAATCCAGGGGGCTTTCGATCAACTCCAGCTCGAACTAAGCTTGGAGATTGACGATGCCATGACTCGCACACGCCGTCAGTTGCTGGAGAACTTCGATGACGAGGTCCGCGAAAAGCTGAGAGTGAGGGACGAAGCCTCCAAAGCCGTCCTTAACCGCTTTGAGCAACTTCTGATGCGGCTCAGCCGGCACGAACTCAATGGTCACGCCGAGTTTCTGAATGACTCCTCTTTTCGGCTGCTCAGTTCCCCATTTCCCGGCGAGATTCCAACGGGTCTTTACGAACTGCCACGCCGTTCAGGCGAAGCTCACACCTATCGCTTGAACCACCCATTGGCCGAAGCGGTAATCGCCCAAGCCAGAGATCGCGCGTTGCCACCTGCCGAGGTCCTATTCAACTACGACCAACACGAGGGCAAAATCAGCATCCTGGAACCGTTCCGGAGAAAAGGCGGCCACCTTACCCTCTCGCTGTTCTCGGTCGAGTCGCTCGATCAAGCCGAGGACTATCTTATCTTCGCCGCTGGTGCCGATGATGGAACGCCGCTTGATGAAGAAGCCGCCCGGCGTCTCCTTTCACTGCCCGGTCAAGTGACACCATCGACAGCGGCACCGACTCCTGATGCTCTCGACGTAATGACCCAACTCCGTCAGGCGGAGATTCAACGCGCTATCTCCGAGCGCAATGCCCGCTTCTTCGAAACTGAAGTGGAGAAACTGGAAGGATGGGCGGATGACCTGAAGCTGGGATTGGAGCGCGAGATCAAAGAGATCGACCGCCAGATCAAGGAAGCTCGCCGCGCCGCCACCGTGGCGCTCAGGCTGGAAGAGAAACTGGCCGGGCAGAAACAGGTCCGGGCGCTGGAATCCCTGCGCAATGAGAAACGCCGTTCCCTCTTCGATGCCCAGGATCAGGTGGACAAGCGCCGGGAGGAACTTATTACCAATATTGAAGGAAAGCTGGCACAGAGCACTTCGCTCACAACTTTGTTCTGTATCAAATGGGGGTTGCGGTGAGATTGCGTTCATCAAGTGAACATCGACTGTGAAAAGCCGAGGATAGGTATGACCCTTGAGTTGTCGAACGTTAAGAGGCATCTGCAGGATCACCTCCAGGAGGGCCTGCTCCTGGTTGTAGGCACAGGCACATCCATTGCTGAAGGTATTCCGGGAATGGGCCCCTTAGCTGACCACCTGAAGATGGTAATCCCTGCAGAGCTGCGCATAACACCAGATCCCGCTTGGGAGGATGTCGTTGCAGCTCTAGATGGAGGTGACCATCTCGAAGCGGCAATGGGTAAGATAGGGCTAAAACCAGGAACCGTCGAGGCCATTGTAGAAGCAACTGCGGTGTTGATTTCGGATGCAGAGCGGAAAGTCATTGAACGGGTTATTGCCGGAGAACGAATTCTCCCTTTCACACCTTTTTCAAAGCATTTATTCAAGGCAGGGAAGCAATTCCATTTAATCACGACAAACTACGACCGTCTAATCGAGTTGGCAGTGGAGGCTGCAGGGATCGGTGTAGATTCCCGCTTTTGTGGTTACCTGCATGGTAAATTGGATGCAAAACGATCTGCAGATGCACATAGAGAATCTTTCGTTTCAGGGCGCAACTCGTGTTTCCGGTCTCTACCATCATTATGTATCCATAAACCTCACGGCAGTTTGGATTGGTTTGAGGTTAATGGGAACATAGTCAGGTGCCCCGTCGATATCGGGAAAGTGCCCGTGATCATTACCCCGGGAACGAGCAAATATCGCGAAAGCTTCCGTTGGGCATTTGATGATCAGAGGACATCTGGAAATCGAGCAGCTACCAACGCTACTCGGCTAATGTTCATAGGATATGGATTCAATGATGATCACTTGGAGCAGCAGCTGTGTCCAGGGCTCAAACTTACGAAGCCCAGCATCATTGTAGCAAAAGAACTCACAGTCAATGCCCAAAGAGTGATCGAAAACAGTAAGGATATTGACGTTGTTGCACTTTGTGCTGTTTCAGTAAACGACCTTCGCACTCGGATCATTACTTCAAAAGGAGAGGAAGTTATAGTCAACGAACAACTTTGGAACCTCGAAGGTTTCAATAAAGGAGTGCTCTAATGCCTAGTATCGGGATGTCCTTTGAATCCAATGAAGCTATTGGGCGGGTAATGTCAGTAGACACAATGCGTGTTTTCGTCCATGTTGACGAGCACGAATTGCTTAAGAAGGTGATGGTCGGCAATCTGATCGCT
Source organism: Dehalococcoidia bacterium (assembly GCA_028711995.1). NCBI lineage: Bacteria > Bacillati > Chloroflexota > Dehalococcoidia > Dehalococcoidia bacterium. Next base: position 2,618 of record JAQTRE010000134.1, read on the forward strand.
GTCCAGGGAGCTACCGGCCATCAGTTTCTCATCTCGATCGTTGAACGAATCACGCGCTTGCCAGCGGATTCCATCGGTCCTGGCGAAGCACCAGACGATGAAACCGCTCCTCAGCAAGATGAGATACAAGACACAATACGGGGCGTCCTAGTGGGCACTTATCGCTCTAAAGACGGTGATGAAGGGCCGTCATTCAAACGAGGCGCGGATTCCTGTCCGCAGATCGACCAACCGTGCTATCTCATCCAAGGGGCGAATTTGACTGCGTTTATGGGCGTGCTATCCCAAGATGTCCCAGCGGACAAGGCTCTTCGGCTTGGGCACTTTGCCATCGACCCTACTGCCCAAGCCGTTGCCAACGGCGATAGATTCTTCCAAAGGCACGCTGCAATTCTCGGCAGTACGGGCAGCGGCAAAAGCTATACGGTGGCTGCGCTTCTGGAGAGAGCAAATACGCTTAGTCACCCAAACATCCTCCTTCTTGACATGCACGGGGAATATGCTTCTCTCGCGAAAGGCCAGACAAATGGCTACGCCACATATTTCAAGATTGCTGGACCAGGAGATTTGGCGGAACCCAAGACTCACAGCCTTTTCCTTCCATATTGGCTCCTAAACCGGGAGGAGATGCTCTCCATGCTTCTGGACCGCAGCGATGATAATGCCCCAAACCAGGCGATGCGCTTCACAAGCTTGGTCCTTGAAAAGAAACGTGAGTCACTTGAGCAGCAGAAACTTCTAGATATCCTCGCATCATTTACTGTCGATTCTCCTGTTCCCTATGACCTGAAGACACTGGTGGATGCTCTGCGCGAAGATGACCGCGCAATGACAACGGGTAGTTCCGGACGTGATAAGCAAGGACAGTGGCACGGGAAGCTTACTCGGTTCATCAGCAGGCTGGAAGCAAAGATTGCAGACCGTCGTTATGGCTTTCTCTTCCAACCTCCTGCCAAAACAAATGTGTATGATTGGCTTCCCGAAATGGCGACCACTTTTCTCTCCACAAGCAACGAGAAACAATCGGGGATCAAAGTCATAGACTTTTCCGAGGTTCCCGCAGATGTTCTGCCAACCGTCGTTAGCGTCTTCTCCCGCGTTCTCTATGACGTTCAATTCTGGATGCGTTCGGAGTCTCGCACGCCTGTGTGTCTGGTTTGCGATGAAGCTCATCTCTACTTGCCGGTTCGTTCGGACGCAGATGCCGCCACCAAGCGAGCATTGGATACTTTCGAGCGGATTGCAAAGGAGGGTAGAAAGTACGGATTCTCTCTTCTCGTTGTCAGCCAGCGGCCCTCAGACGTCAGTAAAACCATTCTCAGCCAATGCAACAACTTCATCGCGCTGAGGCTGACAAATGAACAAGATCAATCTGCGGTGAAGTCTGTGATGCCAGATAGTATGGCTGGAATTGCAGAAATTCTTCCTCTCCTCGATATCGGTGAGGCGATCGTTCTCGGAGACGCAATTCTTCTTCCATCACGGATCAAGCTGGACAAACCAATAGCCAAGCCTTTAAGCTTGACCAAGAACTTCTGGCGTGAATGGGCCGAAAAATCCTCTGATGCGACCGCTATCCGCGCTGCCGTCGAGAGTCTCAGAAGACAGAGCAAGATTACGGAACCGAAGAAATGAACAACAGAAAACCTAAACTCGAACTCACCTGGATTGGCAAGGAGAACCGGCCCAAGCTGGAGCCGCGCATCCTGCTGGAGGATCAGGAGAAGTCCTACCACGCCCCACACCGCGTGACCGACCAAGACCTTTTCGATAACAAGCTCATCTTTGGCGATAACCTCCTTGCCCTCAAAGCCCTGGAACAGGAGTTCACCGGCAAAATCAAGTGTATCTTCATCGATCCGCCGTATAATACAGGACAAGCTCTCCAGCATTACGATGATGGGTTAGAACACTCTATATGGCTGTCTTTGATGAGGGAGCGTTTTGAGATTCTGCGGAGTCTACTTCGAACCGACGGAACGCTTTTCTGCCAGCTTAATGATGACGAAATGGCTTACGGAAAAGTGCTGCTCGATGAGGTTTTCGGGCGCTCAAATTTCCTCAACCAAGTAAGCGTAAAAATGAAACAGACTGCTGGCGCATCTGGTGGCGGAGAAGACAAGCGGCTTAAGAAGAACATCGAATACGTGCTCATCTATACTCGCGACAAAGATGGCTCAGGAGGCTTCCAGAAATTCAATGACGTTTACGACGAGGAAGACCTATTTGAAGTCATCGATGATATGGAGGCTGAAGGTAAGAGTTGGAAATATACCAGCGTCCTTGTGCATAAGGGAGACTTCGTTGAAGAGAGGGTTGTCTTAGATGGTGCCGGAGATCCCATCCGCGTGAGAAAATATAAAGGTGTAAAGCGAACGACCATCAATGGCATCGTTAGGGAAGGAGCATCGAGGGAAAAAGCCTACATAGATCACTTTGATCGCATATTTTCCGACACAAATGCACAAACAAGCATTCGGACCCGTATCATGGACGAGTTTCACTCTTTAGCAGAAGATGAGTTGCTTGAAGCCGAATACATCCCGCGATCTGGGAGAGACAAAGGAGAGACCGTTCAGCACTACTACATTAGCCCAACAATCCGGCGAGTGATTTGGTTGAAAGACACAGCGGTAAAACGAAAGAACAGGCTCTTGAAGCTAGAGAAGGCAGGCACGTTTTGGGAAGGATTCCCTCTCAACAATCTTACTAAAGAGGGCGGCGTTCAGTTCGCGAATGGCAAGAAACCGGAAGCACTGCTTCAAAAAGTATTGGATCTTTCCACTTGCCCCGGCGATTGGGTTCTGGACTCATTTGGCGGTTCAGGAACCACTGGCGCAGTGGCACACAAGATGGGACGGCGTTGGATCATGGTTGAACTGGAGGAGACCTGCCACACGCACATCATTCCCCGGCTGAAGAAAGTGATTGACGGAGAAGACCCGGGCGGCATCACGGAGGCAGTGGGCTGGAAGGGTGGCGGAGGGTTCCGCTATTACCGCCTTGCACCATCCCTTTTGGAGAAGGACAAGTGGGACCGATGGGTTATTAGCCGGGAGTTCAATCCCGCCATGCTGGCGGAAGCCGTCTGCAAGCTGGAGGGCTTCATCTATGCGCCCAGCGATACGGTCTACTGGCAGCACGGACATTCTACGGAGCGGGACTTCATCTATGTCACCACCCAGAACCTGAGCCATGAACAGCTCCAGCAGCTAAGCGACGAAGTCGGGCCGGAACGCTCGCTTCTGGTGCTCTGCTCCGCTTTTCGCGGTCAGGCCGGAAGCTATCCCAACCTGACGGTGAAGAAGATTCCAAAGCAGGTCCTCTCTCGCTGTGAATGGGGCCATGATGATTACAGTCTGAAGGTAGAGAACCTGCCCAAAGCGCCGCAGAAGATGGGGCAGATGGGGATGGATTTAACATGATTGAGCGTTATTCCGGCGCAGGCCGGAATTCAGATGGCTTATGGACGAACTTGGACTCCGGTTTTCACCGGAGTGACGGAATCGGGGGTAATACGAACTTATGGAAGACGATAAACCCAAGTCCGAGTTGATCCTTTATCAGACAGAGGATGGAAAGACGCGCATTGAGGTGCGGCTTGAGGGGAAGACGGTCTGGTTATCACTTAGTGAGATGACTGAACTGTTCCAGCGCGATAAATCGGTGATCTCCAAGCACATCAAGAACATCTTCGAAGAAGGAGAACTCAAACCGGAGGCAACTGTTGCAAACTATGCAACAGTTCAGCAAGAAGGAAGCCGCAGTGTTTCCCGGATGATTGAATACTTCAACCTCGATGTCATAATATCCGTCGGATATCGTGTCCGGTCGCCGCGGGGCACGCAGTTTCGTATCTGGGCCACCGAGCGGTTGCGCGAGTTTATCATCAAGGGTTTCACGCTCAATGACGATCTTCTCAAACAAGCTGGCGGAGGCAACTACTTTGAGGAACTGCTGGCGCGTATCCGGGATATCCGCTCTTCGGAAAAGATATTCTGGCGCAAAGTGCTCGATATCTATGCCACCAGCATCGACTATGACCCAAACGTCGATGTCTCCCAGCAGTTTTTTGCCACGGTGCAGAACAAGATGCATTGGGCAGCCCACGGGCATACCGCGGCAGAGATCGTCGCTGAGCGGGCGGATGCGACGCTGCCCACTATGGGATTGACGAGTTGGACAGGCAGCCGTCCGCGCAAATCTGATGTGGGTGTGGCCAAAAATTACCTGAAGGCGGAAGAACTGGATGCGTTGAACCGGATTGTGACTGCCTACCTTGAATTTGCCGAGCTACAGGCACGCAACCGCAGGCCAATGTACATGCGAGATTGGATTACGAAGTTGGACGATTTTCTCCGCCTGAGCGATCAGGAGATACTCACCCACGCGGGCAAGGTCAGCCATGAAGTCGCCCTCAAAAAAGCCGAAGAACAATACGAAGAGTTCCATGCCAAGCAATTGGCAGAGCCCACTGAAGTTGAGAAACACTTTCTGGATGCGGTGAAAAAGATCGAACAATTGAATCCGGGGGAGACCAAACGGAAAAAGCGGAGGAAGTCCGAATGAATCATCACGTGAACGCCATCGCCGGGCGAATGAGCCTGCGCCCGCCGCAGCGGCTCTCGCTGGAAATACTCGATCGAGTCACCGAGGTTGTGCCACCCAAGAAGGGAGCTGATGTCGCTGCCGCACTAGACGCCATCCACAGCGATTTCCCATCAGTGACGGATTTCGAGCGCGAGTTCCCTTCGCTGTGTTTCGCTTTGGCCACTGGTGTAGGCAAGACACGTCTCATGGGTGCCTTCATCACCTACTTGCATCTGGCTCATGGCATCAATAATTTCTTTGTCCTCGCCCCGAACCTGACCATCTATAACAAGCTCATCGCCGATTTCACTCCCGGTACGCCGAAGTATGTTTTCAAAGGCATCGCCGAGTTTGCCACTAATGCACCGGAGATCATCACCGGCGATAACTACGAATCCCGTGCTCGCACTCTATTCGATGCCTTAATCCGCTGCAAAGTGAACATCTTCAACATCTCTAAAATCAATACTGAAGTGCGCGGAGGCAAATCTCCTCGAATCAAACGCCTTTCGGAATATATCGGTGAAAGCTACTTCGATTATCTGGCAGCGCTGCCGGATCTCGTGTTACTGATGGATGAATCCCATCGCTACCGGGCTTCGGCGGGCGTCCGGGCTATCAACGAACTAAAGCCGTTGATGGGGCTTGAACTCACGGCAACGCCCTTTGTCGAAACCGGCAAGGGAGCGGTAG
>JAQTRE010000135.1 GCA_028711995.1 Dehalococcoidia bacterium
TCTGCTTATGCCTGTGGTTCTCTCTGAACATCCCTTCACCTCAAGTCGAATAGCCTCAACTTGAGTCTATCGCATCCCAATATCAGCTTCAATACCAAGGCGCTACCTTTTTGCAGGAACGCCAATTGTGATAGCGCTGTTCATCGTGAACCTTCCTGAAGGTCAGCTCCATAGGCATGCCCATGGTGAGATTTCCCGTATCACGATCGGTCATCGTCGTATAGAACCTGCCACCTCCCTCCAGATCAACAACGGCCAGAACATTGGGCGGATCCGGAGTGACGGTGGTCAGGCTATCCATGCTATACGTAAAAAGGGTCCCCTTTTTCTCAGAGAGATTGATATCCTCAAAATTATCTTTCGCTTGACAATAAGCACAGATCCTCTGCTGTGGAAACTCAATCTGGCCGCAATTCTTACACTTTTGGCCCTTGCAGGCGAACACCCACTCTCTATCTCTCCAGGCCATCGTCAAGGAGCCGTAAGCGCGAGCAATCCGGTTCTTCTCCCATTCCATCATGTCGCGGAAACGGAGATACTTGCCGTAGAAAGGCATCATCATCTTTGACTCCAGATGTTTTTTGATGCCCCTGCGACCCTTGATATCAGCGATTTTATCCGTAACCTTGAGCATGAAGGCATCCGCGCCATCGCCGTAACTGATGAACAGAATTCGGTCACCGGGTTTCGCATCTTCCAGCGCTGCTACCAGCATCATGAAAGCTGAAGCCGCCCTGGTGTTGCCCACAGAGTTCAAAAGCGGATCCTGTATCTGGCCCGGCTCAAGCCTCAGCATTTTAGAAATCTCCGCATGCCGCCGGGCATCATACCCGTAATAAACCACTTTGTTGAACACTTTCGGCGTAACGGAATATTTTTTGCATAGACCGGAGACAACCTCTGGTATGCGCTCCAGGTAACCATGCTCAACCACAAAGCGCTCTTCCCACATCTGGGGATATCTATCGCGCGGGTTTCTCCAAATATCCAGAAAGTCGCTGGTGATTCCGTAACTGCCTTCGATCTCAACAGCGACATCCTTATCGCCGATCATCAATGCAGCCGCGCCATCACCGAACAATCTCTCGAATGCCGAATTTGGCGGTGCTCCCTGACATTCAGAAACGGCTACCAGACAATGCTTTGCCGAGCCTGCCTTAACAGCATCAATGGCTGCCCTGAGGCAACTCGTCCCGGCTCGAAGGGAGTTGGTGATATCTGCTGTTACAATATCTTTCCTGAGATCCAATGCCTTGGCCATCATGCTGGCATTCTGTTTTTCCAGATAAACAGGGCTCGTGGTGCCCATATAGAGCCAATCCACAGAGCTGCGATCTTGCCCGCTCAGACAGTCGATACATGCCTCCACTCCCATAGTCAAACTGTCTTCGTCCCAGTTACCTATCGCTTTTTCGCCTTTGCCGCCAAAGCTTCCCCAGACCTTGGATATGGTCTCCTAGCTCATTCTGTAAATCGGTATATACGCACCATACGATACGATCCCCACGGACATGTCATTTCCTCCTGCAACTACGTCTAATTTATGATTATCAACGCTTGCCTTTCCTAAGGCTCGGGTCTAATCAAGCGGGAGTTCCCCGCCTGTGAAGGCGGGGGTGAGAGCCGATTCCTGCGAAGCAGGACAAGCTCCGCTTGAACCCGCAAGTACCACGCCTGTAAAGGCGTGGGTATCTATTTTCACCCATCAAAAGAACTCTCAGGATCAGCGAGGCGCAAACTGCCGGCCAATCAACTCGCGAGCAATCACAAGCTTCATAACTTCGGCGGGTCCATCGGCTATCTCTAAGCCAACCGCATCGCGCATTCGTCGCTCTACGGGATATTCATCGCTATAGCCGAGATGGCCATGAATCAGAAGCGCGTTATGGATAGCGTCCAACGAAATCTTCGGAACCCACCACTTGCACATGGCGGTTTCCTTGGTATGAGTTAGCCCCTGATCTCTCATGGACAGAGCACGATAGCAAAGAAGACGCCCTGCTTCCAGAAGGGTGGCGTCTTCCGCGATCTTGAAAGCGATCGCTTCGAACTCGGCAAGCGGTCTTCCGAACGCGGTACGCTGACTGGCATACGTTATGGCATTCTCTAGGCTTTCCTGTGCCATTCCCAGCCCAGTCAGCGACAGCCCAATCCGCGCAAAATCGAACTGCTGCATGGCCAACTGGAATCCCCTGTTTTCTTCGCCAACGAGATAGCTGGTGGGCACGGCAACTTCATCGAAGAACAGGGAGGCTCGGTTTGCCTGTCTCCACCCCATATCTTCGAAAAGGGACCTCGAGACGCCGGGCAGATCGAGGGGAACCAGTAAGCAACTGACGCCTCTAGCGCCGGCGGTAGGGTCTGTCTTCGCAAAGACCAAGGATACATCACCCTGCATTCCATTGGTGATGGAGGTCTTCTCCCCGCTGATTATATATTTGTCGCCTTTTTTGATAGCACGGGTACGCATGGCCGCCGCATCCGATCCGCAGTCGGGCTCCGTGATAGCCAGCGTTGGTATCTTCTTGCCTTGGATTATGCCTGGCAGCCAATCCGCTCGTGCCTGCTCCGTCCCGAATTGCAGCGCAATGCCGGTAATTTTCGCCGGGATTAACATCAGGGCTGAGGCGGTATCCACCCGGGCCAACTCTTCGATGGCTATTCCCATCGAGACCCAGTCACTCTCTACCCCACCGTATTTTTCGGGCAGACACATGCCGAACAGCCCCATGTCAGCGAGCTTCTGCATGATATCCGCGGGCATATGATCCAGTTTGGCCCGTTTGTCGGCCAGGGGAGCAAGTTCCTTTCGAGCAAAAGCCCGTATCTCCCTCTGGAAAATCTCTTGAGTCTCGGTGAGTCCAAACAACTTAGCCCTCTCTTTTCAACCACAATTTCTCAGTAGTTGATACACGTCTCCTCAGAACAATCGCGCCATACCCCTCAAATGATCTCCTCATCTTTGAAGCGAGCGATGTCGTTCCAGTCATAGCCACAAACATCCAGCAGAATCTCCTCGGTATGCTCTCCCACTTCTGGAGCGGGCAAGGTCTGAGCTGCAGGGGTCTTAGGGAACACCCACGGGAACCCCGGGAGCTTGATCTTTCCCAGAGCAGGATGGTCGAAGGTGCGAACATATTCATTGGCAATCACTTGAGGATCCGCGCATGCCTCAGGGACATCGTTCACCGCAGCATGCACAAGTTTCTTCTCGCTCAACCGCTCTATCCATTCGCTCCGGTTTTTGGTAATGAATGTGTTATCGAGCAATCGGACAATTTCGGGTGATTTCCTCACCCTCAGCTCGAGGGTCGCATAGTCAGGTCCGGCCAACACGGGTAAACCTACTGCCATGCAGAAAGGAACCCAATCGACCTCCCGAAACAAGGCGAGAGCCAGCCACTTTTGGTCCTTGCATTTGAAGTAGTTGAACGTGGGAAAGAATGGTTTCAATCTCTCCGCTCTGGGAACCTCTATGCCTGATAAGAGATACTGAGAATAGACCTGAGATAGAATCTTGACCATATTGCCGAGGTTGGAGGATTCGACCCTTTGCCCGATGCCGTAGCGTTCCCTGGCCAGAAGAGCTGCTACAACGGCAAACGCCAGGCCATATGCCCCGGCCATGTCTGCAGTGGCTGGCAGAACCGAAACCGGGTCTTTGCCCGGTCCTTCTCCAACGTGAATCATCAGGCCGCTTCTGGCAACGATTGCCAGATCGAAACCCGGAAGCTCCGCATCGGGGCCTTTCTCTCCCCATGCAGTGGTGGTGGCATAAATGAGCTTTGGGTTGACTTTGGATAACATCTCGTATTCAAGGCCCAGATCCTTTACTGCGTCCGCCATAAAACTGGTGACGAACACATCGGAATTCTTCACCAATTGCTTCATGATTTCCTTACCCTTTGGATCCTTCAGATCCAGGGCAATTCCTCTCTTGTTGCGATTGAGATTCTCAAACAGTGAGTGGCGTCCATGTGGAAGAGCCGTAGGGCTGCCACAGAAGTTTCGATTCCCTCTTTGCTGGTCGCCTACACCCCTATACTCAACCTTGATGACGTCAGCGCCCAGGTCCCCCAGGATCGCTGAGCACTCAGGGCCGGCGATCCATTGAATCCAGTCAACAACTCTGATACCATCCAGAATCCCTTTCATTTTTACTACTCCCTTTTTTGATTTGATGTCTATTTCGCTCTTGGTTCGGCGGTGCTGAAATCATCCAAGTCAAAACAAATGGGGTTTGATATCTCGTTCCTGCTGCGGGAGTGATCGACCACACTGAGTTCAAAGATTGATTTAGCCCTGGTTATGGATAAGCCAAGAACATTACCTGTCTGTTCACCATCAGGCATTGCCCTCAAATAATGGAAGGAGTTGAAATTCCTATCTCGTATGCTGTTAGTAAGGTGCGAAGTGCAAAGAACCGGTTTTTCAACGAAGGCGTGATCTAGATAGATTATCTTGTACGATCTTTGCGGCAATTGTAACCTGAGAAGAAGAATAGAGGAATATGTACCTTCTACTAATTAGGGGAGGAAAAGGCTTCTATATCCTGATTACGAGTGTGCTATTGACCGATAGGTTTTGCCGTATCTGTCTTGAGGAAAATCTTAAGGAAGACCTTATTAAGTGGCGAAGGGTACCTATTCAGTGCTTTCTTTACTGCTTGCCTGCCCGCCGCTTTCTGCAGTTGGTGTTATTCCTCGAAGAATCGCATACCGCACCAACTGAATTTGGTTTTTGAGGCCGAGTTTTCGCATCATGCTCGAACGGTGAAGGTCAACGGTGTGCGAGGCTACTTGCAGTCGTTGGGCAATCTCAGCACTCGTCATTCCATTGGCCACAAGATGCAATATCTCACGCTCTCTCATCGTTAGTGTCTCGTAAGTGGTAAGATCGCTCTGGTCTGTCTTGCTCAAATAGTGCTTGATTGCCAGTTCGGAAAGCTGCGAGCTGAGGTAGCGATGACCGGCGAACGCTTGTCTGATTCCATGGACAAGTTCTTCGGAGGTGGATTCCTTCAGAGCATAGGCTTTGGCGCCTGCTCTCAGCGCCTCCAATACATAGGCTTCATCGGCGTACATAGAGAGAATAACCACAGCTGTTGTCGGGGAACGCTTCCTGACTTGCCTGGTGACCTCAAACCCATTCATGACACCCATCATCAGATCAAGCAGGAGAATATCGGGCTTGAGTTTCTCTGTCAGTTGGGTCGCCTCAAGTCCACTCGAAGTCTCACCCACGACGGTGAAATCTTGATAGCTCTCCAGCAGTGCTCGTAAGCCCTGCCTAACAACGTGGTGGTCATCAGCCAGCACTATGCTTATCATCGTTGTTCTTCCAAGTGACTTTTAAGTGGTTGCGGCTTGAGTGGTAATTGAGCTGTGACACTGGTGCCCTGGCCCGGGGCTGAGTCAATGCTTAATATTCCACCCAGCGACACGGCTCGCTCTCGCATACCCCTGATCCCGCTGCAGTTCATTACCGTGAGCAACTCAGGCACAAAACCAACTCCCTGATCTTCCACTAAAATATAGATCGATTGATCATCCGTCCATGCACGTACTAAGACTTCAGTCACACCTGCATGGCGTGCAACATTGGTCAGTGCCTCCTGGATAATCCGGTACGAGGCCAGGCTAACCTGTGGTGGCAGGTCTTTCTGCAGATCAAAGTGCTCGAAGTTAACGGTTACGTGATTTTGAGCGGCGTAGCGATCAATGTGCAAGAGCAAGGCATGCAGCAACCCAAGCTCGTCCAGTGCCCTGGGCCACAACTCAAATGACCGGGTGCGCATTCGTCCCATGAGGTCTTGCAGTGCGACTCTCGCTTCCCCAATGATCGAACAGGACTCGTCATGTGAAGCTCGCATGGCTCTTTCAAGCATCAGCTTCAGCGCTGTTAACGATTGAGCCATTTCGTCATGCAATTCGCGGGCGATCGCCTTACGCTCCGCTTCTTGTGATTCCACAAGTCGGTGGGATAGCACCCGCAGTTCATCTTCGCCGCGTTTCCGCTCAGAAATATCGGATAATAATCCGTCTAGGAATCGAGTTCCTTCTTTCTCATACGTCTTTATGGCTCTCGCGTTCACCCATACCCACTCCCCATCCTTTTTCCTGTATCTGAACTCTGTATCGAGATAGCCGCCCTCTCGATACACGGCCCTGAGCGCTTCTCGTACTCTTTCACCATCGTCAGGATGGACCCATCTCACTGTCCTTTCCAGAGGATTCACCCCTTGCATTTCTTCTTGCGTGTAACCCAGAATCCTTTCTGCATTAGGGCTTACGAATGTAAAATTCCCGTCCCAGTCAACTGTCCAATCCACATCTGAAATGTTGGCAACAAGAGAACGGTATCGCCCTTCGCTCTCGCGCAAGGCTTCCTCTTTTTGCTTGCGCTCAGAGATATCGGTCAGCAATCCGTCCAGAAATCGAGTACCATCTCTCTCATACGTCCGTACCGCTCTTGCATTTACCCATGCCCACTGTTCATCCTTTTTTCTGAGCCTGAACTCCGTATCGAGACAGCCGCCCTTTCGATACACGGCCCTGAGCGCTTCTCTTACCGATTCAGCATCGTCAGGATGGACCCATCTCGCTGTCCTTTCCAGAGGATTCACACCTTGCATTTCCTCTTGCGTGTAACCCAGAATCCTTTCTGCATTGTGGCTGACGAATGTAAAATTCCCGTCCCAGTCCGCGGTCCAATCCACATCTGCAATGTTGGCAACAAGAGAACGATACCGGCCCTCGCTCTCGCGCAAGGCTTCCTCTCTTCGTTTGCGCTCAGAGATATCGGTTATCAATCCGTCCAGAAAGCGAGTCCCATCTATCTCATACGTCCGCACGGCTCTCGCATTCACCCATACCCACTTTCCGTCCTTGCTTCTATATCGGAACTCGGTATCGAGATAGCCGCCCTCTCGATACACGGCCCTGAGCGCTTCCTTCACTTTCTTAGCATCATCGGGATGAACCTTTGTCGCTGTCCTTTCCAGTGGATGCTCTTCTCTCATCTCCTCTGGCGTGTATCCCAGAATCCTCTCTGCACTCGGGCTGATGAACGTAAAATTCCCGTCCCAGTCAGTTGTCCAATCGGCAGCTGGAATTTTGACAACAAGAGAACGCTTGCTCCTTCTCAATTTCACCCGATTCACCTCTGTTCTCTGACACTCATCTGCGGATAGTTGTGAATAGCTGGGAGCCTATCGAGTAATGTTCCTGCCATTGGATCGACGTGGCTTCGCTCAAAAACCCGCCGATTTCTGCCGCGAAATCGGCGGGTTTTTGGTACTGCGATATGGGAGGAGTGGAGCAACTTCGGCATTTATCTCAGTTTAGCGCAGGCCGGGGCCAATTGTAAATTCCTCCCCGCACACGATTGACTTGAATGGGGGGCAAATTGGTCGCCTTGCATATTCGATGAGATTGTCGGTAGTATAGCATAAACAGGGCCTGTTGTCATCTGGGGGAATTGCCTCAAAATAAGAGTTGCCGAAATATTAGAGGAGAGGATGACAGCCCTTCGGGCCAGCTTCTTGAAGGGATCATCGAGTTCATTATCGGGAAGGACACTTTCCACACTATTCAAGCGATGATGGCTCACCATGGACAGTGTTGGCATGCGCAATGCTGTTTTAGAGGATCGTACTAGGGCCACACGGACTGATCTGGTCAGAAGGGCAGCATACCAAAACCAAATCCTTCTGGCCTGCCTGATTTTGCGACTTTTGTCGTTGTCCAGGGAAAATGTCAGGGTTATGTGTTTAGCGATTTTGTCAGTGAAGTTATGGGCATATCATTAGGAGTCTCTCTTCCGTTGCGAGTTGCGTGGGAGCGGAATGCTGTAGATCATCTT
>JAQTRE010000136.1 GCA_028711995.1 Dehalococcoidia bacterium
AGGTGGATCAGGATGCTCCGGTGGTGGTGCTTGAGGCCATGAAGATGCAGAACTCCATCCTGGCTCCTGTCAGCGGAAAAATTGCAGCCATCAATTGCAAGCCGGGCGCCAGGGTGGCCAAGAATGATGTCCTAGCCGTTATTGTCCCGTAGGCGGATCGAAAAAAAAGAATGGGGGGTTATGATGAAAGAAACAACACCAAACATGGAAAACCTGAAGAAGAGACTGGGAGAGGACAACTTTAAGAAACTGACCAAGATCAAGAATCCCGCCCTTCATGAATTTGTGGCCAAATATATCGAACTGTGCAATCCCGATTCGGTTTTCGTTTGCACCGATACGAAAAAGGATCGTGAATACATCAGAGAGAAAGCATTAAGGGATGGCGAAGAGATCAAACTGGCCATAAAAGGCCACTCCGTCCATTTCGATGCGTATGGAGATCAAGGGCGAGATAAAGAGCACACCAATATCCTGGTGACCAAGGGCGTTGACCTGGGCCCGTTGATCAGTACCCGGGACAGGGATCAGGGTTATACTGAGGTTCATGAAATTCTCAAAGGGTTGATGAAGGGTAAAGAGGCGATTGTGCGCTTCGCATGCCTGGGGCCGACCAATTCAGAGTTTTCCATCCCCTGTGTCCAGATCACCGATTCCCCTTATGTGGCTCACAGCGAAGACCTGCTGTATCGACAGGGCTACCAGGAATTCCTGCGCCAGGGGGCTGAGGCGCAATTCTTCAAGTTCGTTCACTCTCAGGGAGAAGTGGATGAAAGGAAGGTTTCCAAGAACCTCGATAAGCGCCGAATCTATATTGATATCGCCGGTAGTACTGTCTATAGCACCAATACCCAATACGGCGGCAATACCATCGGACTCAAGAAACTGGCTATGCGCCTGGCCATTCGCAAGGCTTCCATTGAAGGATGGCTCACGGAGCATATGCTCGTCATGGGCGTGCACGGTCCTAAGGGAAGGGTAACTTATTTCACCGGCGCTTATCCATCCATGTGTGGCAAGACCTCCACGGCCATGCTGGAGGGTGAGACGATCGTCGGGGATGACATCGCTTATCTCAGGAAAAAGGATGGCGTAGTCCGAGCGGTCAATGTGGAAGCGGGGATGTTCGGAATCATCGAAGGCATCAACTCAGTTGATGATACGTTCCAGTGGGAGGCTTTGAACCGTGAGGCCGAGATCATCTTCTCCAACGTGCTGATTACCCCGGAGAACGGTATCCATTGGACGGGTAAAGACGGAGAGGTGCCTCCCAAAGGGCGCAACCACTCCGGCCAGTGGGAGAAAGGAAAGAAAGACGCCAAAGGGAAGGAAATTCCCTGTTCGCATCCCAATTCCCGGTTCACCCTTGATCTTCATATGCTGCCCAATCTGGACCCGAAGATGGATGATCCCGAGGGCGTGTTAGTGGGCGCGATGGTCTACGGCGGCCGGGATTCCGATACCTCGGTGCCGGTGGAAGAATCCCTTGACTGGGTTCACGGCATTATCACCAAGGGCGCTTCTCAGGAATCGGAGACTACTGCGGCTGTGCTGGGGAAGGAGGGCGTTCGAGAGTTCAGCCCGATGTCCAATCTGGACTTTCTGTCCGTTCCCATCGGCCGATATGTCCAGGATAATCTGGATTTCGGCAAGGGCCTTAAAAAGCCGCCTCTCATCTTCGCAGTGAACTACTTCATCCGCGACAAGCAGGGCAAGTTCCTCAATCATAAGACCGATAAGCGCGTCTGGTTCAAGTGGATGGAGCTGCGGGTGAACGGCGATGTGGATGCTATCCTGACACCCACCGGGCGTATTCCCAAATACGAAGACCTGGCTCCGCTCTTCAAATCGGTGCTGGGCAAAGAGTATACCAAAGAGGCTTATACCCAGCAGTTCACGGTGAGGATTCCGGAATACTTGGCCAAGATCGAGCGAATCGAGAAGATCTACAAGACTCAGATTCTCGATGCGCCCAAGCTGTTCTTTGATGTGCTGGATCAGCAGCGTCAGCGGCTCAAGGAAGCCCAGAAGAAATACGGCGATTATATCCGTCCCGATCAGTTGGGCTAGACAATGTCAGGGGGCAGTCGCCTTTAGGCGCTGCCCCCTGTGATCTCTCGCAGAATCGCTTCGATGTAGCTCCCCAGTTGTTTTTGCAGGGAAGGAGAGAGAGCCTCTCCTTCCTCCATGCTCGCCGGCTGAATTCCAAAGATCACTACTTGTTGAGGGTATTCTCCCAACCTTCGCGAAAGCTCCAGTCCATCCATCAGGTCGCCTTCGTGTAAAGAAAAATGAGGCAGGGCTTTTTGGGAGGAAACATCCTGAGGGGTGAAGCGGCGAATCGTTCCGGGCGGCTCCTCCATGCGGGCGCAATCGATCAGAATAGCCTTCTCCCTTCCGGCGATGGCATGCACCACATTCATCAGCGAGGACCCTAAGTCGATGCAGTCGACATTGGGCGGAATATCCGGCCGTGCGGTCAACTCAGCAATAAGGTGAATTCCGATGCCCTCATCAGTCATCAGGGGATTGCCGATGCCTCCGACGATTATGCTTTTACGCTTCATGTTCAAAACCCCTCTCCCTTGGTGGGAGAGGTCGGGTGAGGGTGAAGATATGTCAAACCAGAGAGGGCGGGGTTAATAAACCCCGCCCTCCACTTAGGTCCTATCAACCCCCTATCCCCCACTCTTGGGGGAAGGTTAGGGAACGGGGGACACCCCCGAACCCCCGGCAGGAGGAATCCTGCACCTCGTGTCAGACGCCCTAAACGAACTTCACGTCCAAGAAGTGGGTGGAGCAGGATACGCACGGATCGTACGACCTGACCAGCATTTCCAGCAACAGACGGATCTCATCCTGGCTCTTATCGAGAATCTTGGGAACCAGCGCTTCGAAGTCCTTCTGAATGTTGCCGTGGTTCTGGTTGGTTGGGATGCAGATATTGGCCGACATGCATCGTCCGTCATCATCGAAGGCATAGCGGTGGAACAGAATGCCGCGCGGAGCTTCCACTGCGCCTACGCCCACGCCTGCCTTCGGCACTACCTGGGCAACCTCGGGCTTTATCCCGGCGGAGAGAAGGTCATCGATGAACTGCAGCGATCTTTCCACTACCTGTACGGCCTCAACCACCTGAGCCACGCTGTTCATGTAGGGATTGCAGCACCCTTTCTTCAGGCCGAAGGATTGAGCTGTTTTGGTTGCCAAGGGCAGCAGGTTATCCGCATTCAGGTTAAATCTGGCCAGGGCCCCGACGGCGTATGAATCTCTGTGCCACTTGGTCCACTTGGCGGTGGATTGGGCCGGGACATATTCGTTGGCTACCGATTCCCATTTGTGAATATCCACGATCTCCGGGGTATCGGTGCTGCCGATTTGCCCATGGTGGAAGGGATAGCGCCCGGGCTGGACCAGCGCGATATACTCTGTTGGCCGATCAAAGCTGGGGAGTTTTCCAGCCAGACTCAAAACCAGATTGGCTATGGCCTGCAGTTTTGGGATGGTGTCCTCAAGGGATTTTTTCAACCCTCTCAGTTCGGTCTCGGAGGGAAGCTTCCCGAATCCGCCTACTCTCAGGGTGACCGGATGCGTGGTTCGGCCGCCGATCAACTCTGTCCACTCGCTTCCGATGCGATGGACCCCGACAATGGTCTTGACTGCATCGGGATGAGAAGAGGCCAGAGGCACCACCGATTTGGCTCCCAGCAGATCGGGCGCCACGAGATAGCCGACGTGCAGGATGTGGCTCTGGAACTGCTCTCCATAGTGCAGAAGCATGCGCAGTTTTCGGGTCTGCTCCGATACCGAGACGCCCATAGCATCCTCAACGGCCTTGACTGCTGCCAGGGAGTGAGATACCGAACATATCCCGCAGATTCGGCTCACGATCACCTGGATGTCGTACCACATGCGCCCGCGTACCATGGCCTCAAAAAAGCGCGGCGCTTCCGGCACCTGCCATTCCAACTTCTCTATCGTGCCGTCGGTGGCTTTGAGGATGATGTTTCCGTGTCCCTCAATTCGCGTGATATGATGAACATTGATGTCAATCTTTTTGCTCATAGCGTATGCTCCTGTTTACTGCCGAATAGTAACATCCGCCCCCTCAGGTCATCAACTGTCTTTCCGTAGAACTTCATGACGTCCTTTGCCGCGTTAACGTTGGGATTATCCACATAACCACGGCAGCCGAAGCACCAGAAACCGCCAGTTGGACACGGAGCGTCGCATCCCGCTCTGGTGATCGGGCCGAGGCAAATTTCGCCATACTCATATCGGCAGACATTGCCTTTCAGCTTGCACTCTACGCAGACAGGATATGTTTGAATGGGCGGTTGCTTGCCCATCAAAAGACAGCGGATGGCATTGGCTAGCTCCTTGTTGTTGATGGGACAGCCGTGCACCTGGAAGTCCACTTTGACAACCTCATTGACTGCCTTGGTCGGGGTTGTGTGTAGATGGGGCATTCTACCTGCTTCGCCATATACACAGTCCCTCACTTCCTCCATCCCGAACCTGTTCTTCAGTTTGTTCACGCCGCCGGTTGCGGCACATGCGCCGATGGTGATCAGGAGACCGGCCCGTTTGCGGATTTCCTTCAGTCTCTCCTCATCTTCAGGGCGCGTGATCGAGCCTTCGATCATGGCGATATCATACGTATCGCTCTGCTTGGACATCGCCTCCCGCCATTCAACGGGGTCTACTACAGAGACCAAGTTGAGGATGTCTTCCTCCAGATTCACAATCTGGAGCTGGCATCCTTCGCAACAGGCAAAATCGAATATGGCTACTTTTGGCTTACTCATTAGATGGCCTCCTTCACTTCGGCCACATCGGCATATTTGAAGACCGGGCCTTCCTGGCAGGCATAGAGTCCGTTAATCTGACAGTGGCCGCATTTGCCGACTCCGCATTTCATGTGCCGCTCCAGCGACACATAGATGTTATCGGCGGTCATCCCTGTCTTATAAAGTGACATGATGGCGAACTTGTACATCACTGGCGGTCCGCAGACAATGGCTACTGTCTTGCCGGGATCGACCGACATATCCGTCATCAAGGTGGTTATCACCCCAACATTACCCTTCCAGTTTTCATCTCCCCGGTCGACGGTTTCAGTGTAGGTTACCCGGTCCTTGGATGCCCAGTTCTTGACCTCATTGATGAACAACCTCTCGACCGGATTTCTGCAGCCATAGAGGATGGTCACATTGCCATAATTCTTGCGGTTATCCATAACATAGTTGATTGCCGAACGCACAGGCGCCAAGCCTAAACCGCCGCAGACAAAAATGATATCCTTCCCCTTCATCGTACCCTCTACCGGGAAGTTCGTTCCGAAGGGGCCGCGGATTCCCAACTTATCGCCCGGTTTGAGGTTATGTATGGCGCGGGTGACATTTCCCGCGTTTCGCACCACCAGCTGGAAAGAGCCTTTCTGTGTCGGCGATGATGAAACGGAGATAGGCGCTTCGCCAATGCCGAGGACGGATACCTCCACGAACTGGCCCGGTTTATTACCCAGTTCCCGGCCGGAATCCAGCTTCAATTCGAAAAAGCGCTCCATCGCTGTCATCGGCTCTGACTTCAGCACTGTGGCCAAATGCGGCCGATAGATGTCGTCCTGAGATTTGATTGTCGTTTCCATTATTTACTCACCCTCCGCGAGTCGGTTCATAACCTCGACCGGATTTGCAATATTGGCAGTACAGGCGGTGACGCACCTGCCGCATCCCACGCAGGCAATCTGCCCTCCGATCTTCGTGGGCACGTATTTCCCTTTCCTCAAATAGCGATGGCGAAACCGTGCCGATTTGTCCTTGCGGAAATTGTGATTGCCCGCTACCGTGGCAAAATCGGTCAGCATGCATCCGTCCCAAACCCGGATGCGCTCTCCGCTTGAAAGGTCCCAGTTTGTCTCATCGCGAACATCAAAGCAGTAGCAGGTGGGGCATACGAGAACACATGATCCGCAGGAATAGCACAGGTTGGCCCGCTCTTCCCAGATGGGATTATCGTATCCCTCTTCCAGCAGCTTGGGCCATTTTGAGGGAGGCACTTTCAGATCGTGCTTGCGCAGCCGCTGTTTGTTGTATTCCCAGACCATTTTGCGCTGTTCAATCCAGCTCTCGCTTGCATCGGGCGCTGCTACGAGGCCCAGCATCAGGCTCTTGCCTGACATTGTTTTCCCATCCACCAGATAGTCATCGCCGATTTTGGTGATGAGAATATCGTATCCGTCTTCAATATGCGATGTCCCCATGCTGCCGGCGAAAACATTCGGTGAAACTCGATAGACATCTACCACCACAATCGTGGCATTTTTCCGCCTGGTCATGTAGTGAACATCATAAGTCCCCTGCGAGAATATCTCATCCATCTGCAGGATGGCCGCCATGTCATACGGGTGCACGCCAAAGAGGACAAAGGGTTTGTCTTCCACTACGCTTTGGTATCCGGAGGTTTTGTTGAAAGACATGAGGGTTTCTTTTGGGGGTTGGAAAAATGTTTTCGGGGGCAGGATGGTCACATCATAGTCCAACCGCAAATCAGCCGCTCGGGCCAGTGGGCCAAAAGCAAATCGGTCGCCCTTGGCCTGAACTCCAATGACCCGCTCCTTTTTAGTCAATCCGTCGATCCATGTGGTCAGTGTTGCCAGATCAACCCTTTTTATGCTCATATTTTCTCTCCGTATCTGCAATTGCCGCTAGAACTGGCTGTAGATTCGATTCAGCTCTCGGATAACATCGCGCCGGCTGATTATCCCGATAATTTTTCCGCCTTCTACAACCGAGGCGCTGCGAATCTGTCCGGCGGCAAAGTGGTTCACTATTTCCTCAACGAGCATATCAGGTGAATAGGTCTCCACTTTGTTGATCATGACTTCACGCACTACTGTGTCCTTGGCATTGCCGCTGAATGCGGAATTCACCACGTCATCCTCGGTAATCAGGCCAACGATCTTTCCGGAACTGTCCACTACCGGCATTCCGTAGATATGCCAGCGCAAGAGGAGTTTTATGGCATCGGTCACGATCATATCCTCGTTGGCTGTTACCACGGGTTGAGTCATGATATCCCTTGCCGTTCTGGTCATGCCGTCCTTTGCCGTTTTCTTGGTTGTCATAAGCTTACCTCCATATCACCTCTCAAATCTGAATTATGATCGAGTCCGCTCAAAAAATGTCCATATTCCGGAAGCTAGTGTAGCACAACCGAACTGGGCAAACAACATACTAAACCAAGTCGTATGTTACGATATGCCCGAATAAACAAAAAAAGAATCCCCCTGAATTAATTCAGGGGGATTCTTTTTTTCACCGGAACAATTTCCCCAAGCAGTTACAAAAAACCACCCAGGCCCTATCCATCCCGGAAAGCATCAGAGAATTCATCGTGGACGATATCGGTAAGCCGGTCATTCAACATTTGCCATACAGCGGTTAGGTACGATAGCCAGCCCTGGTAGAACTCCGATCTGGCCCAGTCATAAAGATTGGAGGTTTGGTCTAATTTCGCCTGTCTGGAAAACCACTGGTCATGCTCATTCAGGTAATCCTCGAACCTCATCGTGCCAGGTTTTATGTAATCGCTCAACAATCCGGTCACGTTTTCCCCATTCTTTCGATGTATCGCTACATCGTGGAACAATTTCTCAAAATCTTCTAGAGTCGCCAATTCAACCCATGGTTTGGCAGCGTCTCTGCCGATGGCTTGCCAATCAAGCATGGCGTCCCTGCAAAAAGCCGGTATCGGAATTCTGATTGAGTCACCCTGATATTATGCTGCGAAGTTTAAAGTCTGAGTGAATCGGCTGGCGGGTCGAATTTAGCGCCAAAACAAGCGCCAACA
>JAQTRE010000137.1 GCA_028711995.1 Dehalococcoidia bacterium
AAGGTCTTGAAGTAACCTTCACTGTTTTCTCTTCTTGGGCATCACTGCATGCAGGACTATTGCCAGGTTGAAGGGAGCCTCATTTCCTGCAATTGCATCCTGTATCCCCCAACTCTTTGGGGGAAGATGATTTTGAATCTTAGGGGACACCCCTAAAACCCCGGCAGAGAGGCGTCTCTGCACTCTCTTAAACGCGGAGAACTGATTACTGATTACTGACTCATCACTTCCTGGGCGTCCACCCCCACGGCAAAATTGGGGTTGACCCCGTTTCGGCCAGTCTCGCCCGGTGTTACCATCATTCTGGGGTGTCCACACGCCCGTTTGGGAGGGTCATCATATGCTCAAGCAAGGAGACCATGGATGAAGAAGGGATGTTTACTCGTAGCGATCTTCATCGCTACATTACTGTTTCCAGTCGCCACTCTGGCTCAACCCATGGCCAACGTATTCCATGGATCAGTCAGTGCAGGAGGCTCCGGATTGCCGGATGGTTCATCCGTTACCGCATGGATCGATGGAACCAAAGTAGCGGAAACCCAAACCACAGACTCGCTGTATTCTCTAACCGTCGCCGGCAGTTACATCGGAAAGACAGTTACCTTCAAAGTGGGTAAATACAAAGCGGAGCAAACTGCCCTCTGGAAACGAGGGGAAACTACCACACTGGACTTGAGTATCAATGCCTGGCCTTATCAGTGCGACTTCTATGGCCTGGTGACTGTAGATGGAAATCGTGTACCGGACGGCACCGAGGTATCGGCCTGGATCGATTCCGCCAGGGTGCAATCGACCACCACCACCAATTCCCTCTATCGGCTGGTCGTGCCGGGAAACTACACCGATAAGATCGTCGCTTTCAAGGTGGGAATCGACTACGCTACACAGGTGGTGGATTGGGAAAGGGGAGGAGAGCTTGAGACAAATCTAACCGTCAGCCTCGGCCCTCAGGTGTGCGGCTTCTACGGATCGGTGAAGCTTGACGGCGAGGATGTACCCGACGGCACCCAGGTATCGGCCTGGATAGACTCCGCTAAGGTACAGTTTTCTACCACTACCGGATCTCGATACGGACTCAATATCCCCGGGAATTATAGCGGCAAGACGGTTTCGTTTCAGGTCAATGGCCAACGCGCAGCCCAAAGCACCATCTGGGTCAGGGGCGATAACAAGCAACTGGCCCTGACAGCCATCACCACACAGACTCCCATAGTCACCCTTGAACTTTCCGCCCCGGAGATTCGCCCGGGCAAGGAATTCACCATCACTGTGATGGTCGACCCCAAAGGCCATGGCATCAGCGGCGGTGAAATCGATCTCTTCGCCATTGACACTTCAGTGATGGAGATACTGATAGATAAGGTGGCACCGGGGAATCTTCTTGGAACTGACGCCATCGAGGGCACCAAGGAAAAAGTCCTTTCCGAAGAAGGGGATAATCTGAGATATGCGCTGGCTCGTAAGGGAACAACCCCTGTGCCCACCAGCGCCAACACCCTGGCTACCATTACGCTCCGCGTCAAAGGCGACGCCAAAGCGGGAAAATACGCCATACCCAATGCCATTTCTCTGGCTGACGAGAGCTTCAACAATCTGGATTTCGCGCCCCCGATCGTTTCTATCTCCGTCATTCCCGGCCTTCCCGGAGACATCGATGGGGATAATAGCGTGGGATTGAAAGACCTGACCATTCTGGCCTCGGCCTATGGGACAAAGGATGGAGACGAAGGCTACCGCAACGAGTGTGACTTGAATGGCGATAAGGAGATCGGGATTGCCGACCTCTCCATTCTCGCCGGTGGCTGGGGCAAGGGGAGCGAAGCGTGATACTGGATAGGAAAGCGGCAAAGATTGTTCTATCAACGATGGCGGTTTGCCTTACCGTGCTTGCCGTTTTCCTCGCCATCACCGGCAAGGACATTACCACCTCCACAGCTACCGCTCAAGAGCCGGGGATAATCACACCCGCGGTAACTTCAAATCCGGTTTCTCCCATCCGAACCACACCAGCACCCCAGAAGACAACTCCTGCGGCAAGTCCCACACCAAGCCCCGCAGAGAAGCCACTTGATGCGCCATCGCCACAGCTCCCATCGCTGGATATCTACGTCAGCCCATCTTCCCAGAAAGCTTCTCCGGGACAGGAGATCAGTGTCAGCGTGACAGCGAAGGCAGTGAACTGCGGGATCAGTGGAAGCGAAATCAGCGTGAAATTCGACCCCGCTGTCCTACAGGTAGCTGAATTGAATGTAGATGATGCGCTGGGATCCAATACCATCATTGCCGTGAAAGAGACGGGCAACCAGTCAGGGATTCTGCGATGTGCCCTGGCTCGAAGGGGGACCACTCAAATCAGTGCATCTGAGGAAATTCTGGCGCGAATCAAGTTCAGGATCGCTGATTGGGCCAAGACAGGTTCATATAATCTGACGTTGACGGAGGTCAAGCTGACCAACGAGAAAGACCCGCCGCAAACCATGACCGGGGTGGAGATTCATAACGGATCAATAGAGATAGTGCCGTAAAGTCCGATCCGAAGGAAAAGAGGAGGCCAACGATGATTCGTGTTATCCACTGCGAGCCTGCCATGATCACAGGTGCCAGGAGAGTGCGCTACATCAATACCGATAGTTCCGGCAACATCTATTCCTCCTGCCTTCAAATGACCTATACGGTCTGCACAGAGGCACCCCCCCTCGTGCGATCCCGGGGTTTGGGAGATTCGACAACCGGCAAAGAAAAACTGAACTGTGAACCCCGCCCCACCTCGCTCTCCACCCATATCCGTCCTCCATGGGCCGCCACGATTCCCTGAGAAATCGCTAACCCCAATCCGCTTCCACTCATCCGGCGCTGGGTATTCTCCTCCAAGCGCTGGAAGGAATCAAACGCCCTTTTGAGCTGCTCCGTATCCATGCCATCGCCCTGGTCGGTAACAGTAACGATCAGTTCGCTATTCGATACCTTTGCCTCAATCGTGATGACCGTGCCAGGTGATGAGTAGGTTGCCGCATTTTCCACCAGATTGGTCAGGGCCTGTTCGATGCGCAGTTCGTCCACAACAACCAGCGGCAGATCGGTCGGCAAAAGCAATTCAAGCCGATGCTCCCCTTTTACGCCGCTGAATTTGCCACTGATCTGCTTGATCACTCTATCGATCTTCAGCGGATACTTATCCAGGGTCATCATGCCTGCCTGAATCTTCGACATATCCAGGGTGTCATTAACGATGCGGACCAGGCGATCTGCCTCCTGATTTATACTGAGAAGAAAGTCCCTCTGCGTCTCGGCATCCCATTTGACATCCTGCTGCACCAGGGAGCTGGCCAAGCCTTTGATGGAAGTCAGAGGCGTACGCATTTCATGAGAGATGCTGGCCAGAAAGGCCGCTCTCAACCGATCAGCCTCCTCCAGCGCCAGAGCCCGGGATTCCATCCCCAGCAGTTGCGTATTCTCAGCGGCAGTGCTGATCTCGTGGGCAATCGTAACCAGAAGTTTTCTTTCTTCCGGGGTGAAAGTCCTCTCCTTGTCCGTCATCACAAACATCACACCCAGCACTTTCCCTCTTGTCTCGAGCGGCAGACACATCATCGATCCACCCTGCTCTCTACCCTGAACCGCCTGAGCATGATCTCCGATCAGCGTAACACTCTCAGAGATCGACTCAACGAACACCGGTTTTCCCGACTGAGCCACGACCCCGAGTATGCCTTCACCGATCTTAACCGTCGGAATAGTTCCCAGCAGGCCTCCGCTGCTGCCTCTGGAAATCCTTAATGCCAGATGTTCCGCATCATCATTCAGAAGATAAACTCCGCCGTGTTCTATTCCCAGTAACTCCAGCACTTTGTCCAGGGCATGCCCCAAAATCTCATCCAGATCAAGCGATTTATTGATCGTTTCCGCGATGGCGTTGAGCGCGGCCAGTTCCCTATTGCGCAGACGGATCTGCTCCTCTGCCTGCTTGCGTTCGGTGATATCCAGAACAACTCCCCGCATCCCAATGATCTGGCTGTTATGAATAATGGGGCTGGTATACGCCAGAACGGGAAAGGTGCTGCCGTCTTTTCTCAGCAGAGTGTACTCATGATTGCCAAACTCCCGTCCCGTCAGCACGCCTTCGATATCCTTCACCACTCTTGCCCGGTCTTCCGGCACAAACACCTGAAGCGCACTGAGTCCCCCATCGATATCTTCCTGAACGTAGCCCGTATACTGCAACCCGAAATTGTTGGCAAAGACGAAGTTGCCGTTCAGGTCAACTTCAAACACGGTCTGCGGCAGAAGATTGGCCAGGTCCCTGAACCGCTGCTCGGCTTCCTTCAGTGCCTCATCCGCCCCTTTCCGATCGGTGATATCGCTTGAAATCAATGTGGCCGCCACCACTTCACCATCCCGCTTAACAGGCGCCACCCGAGTTTCATACCATGAATACTTATTATGGGAACCCAATCCCATAACCTGATAGTTACCGGAGCGGCCGCTTTGGAAAACTTTCCCCAGGGCTTCCCTGGCTGTTCGATAATGCTCGGGAGTGATATAGTCATAGACCTTGCGCCCGATTACCTGTTGCGGAGTAACACCCGGGAAAAGTCGATTGATAGACAGAATTGTGCCATCACCATCAACAGTGGAAATGATGTTGGGAGCGCTTTCCATCAAGGAATTCCACTTTGCCTCGGCTTCCCCTAATGCTGCCTCAACTCGATTGAGGTTGGCGATCTGGGCCTGAAGCTCCTTATCCGCCTTAACCAGTATTTCCTTTCGGTCCTGCGCCATGGCTCCCAGGTCGGCATTGGATTTCTGCAGCATTTCCTCAAGTGTTTTGCGCTCAGTTGAATCTTTCAAGGTGACGAGAATAAATTCCGGCTGATCGTCCTTCTTTATCAGACACAGTGTCAAATCGACCGGAATCCCATGGCCATCTTTGCCTCTGGCCCCGATTTCCTTCAGATACGAGAGTCCATCGCCGGTCACCTTATCCAGGATTTCGATCACCTTCTTCCGGTTCTCATCTTCGAAAAGGCCGAGTTCAATGAAGCGCTTCCCGATCAGTTCCTCCGGCTCATATCCTAAGACCTGATTGATGCTGCTACTGGCATCGACGACCCTTCTATCGACATCCAAATACAGGAGGCCATCCACGGCATTGTGGAAAATCTTGCGGAACGCCTCTTTCTGCTTCAGCCGCCCCAGCAACTCTTGCTGATCTGCAATAAGTTGAGTCCTGGCTTCCTCCAATCCCCCCTTCTCCTCAAGGAGTTGAACTTGAGCTCGCCTCAAGCCCTGATTGACAGTCTCCAGGCCAGTCAGACGCTCCTTCAAACCCCGCTGTTCCTCTTCGCCCCGTTTCAACTCATTCTTCAACTCATTCTTCAACTCCTCTTTCAACCGGCTGTGCTCCGCCGTCTCCTGCTGCAAACGCTCGCCGACGGCCTTCAGGTTATTGGTGGACTCCGCAACCTGTGTCTCCAGCATAACACGAGCGTCTTCGATCTCCTTTTGACATTCGCTCTGCACCCTAACGCTCTGCAACAGTTTCCGCAGACCGATCCCCAGCAAGAGGAATCCACCGAGATACCCCACAACCTTCTCCATGAAAGCCTGGCAGGTCATACCGGCAACAAGGTTGTGATCGCCTAAAAGGGGAAGTTCGTGGATGACGCCAATGAGGACACCGAAGACGATCAATCCGAACCCGGCGATGATACATTGCCATCCCTGCTGATATCTCATATCCCCCCGCCTCTCTGCCAACCACAGGACGGCAAAGATCAGGGAACCCAGCAGCGCCAGGGTGATATTGATCATACTATTTCATTTCTCCGGGGACGAACTTGATAGAATTGAACTGGTGTAGCGTTAAGACAACCGCACTACAAATATCCAGCATGACATTGTCATTCTCGCGAAGGTGGGAATCCAGATAAGAACCCATGGATTCCGGATCAAGTCCAGATCAACCCCCTTGAGGAATGTCGTGCAGATACAATTGATCCTACCCTCTGGAGGCCGAGTCTCGTATGCGAAATAGGGGGCATTCCGAATAAGACATTAGTACCGGAAGGAGAGAACGTTCGGCGATAAGGGATTGAGGAGAGTTCTCAAATTGCCTGGTTCAGCAATAAATGACAGGATTCGTCCCGATAAACAATCCGGCCTTCGAAGACCGTCAGGAGCACCTTGCCCTTTAGCTTTGCCCCTGCCAGCGGCGTATTTTTGCCCTTTGAGGCAAACTTTTCCGGATCGACGGTCCACTCGGCATTCGGGTCGAAGATAGTGATATCTGCAGCAGCGCCAACTTGAAGGCTCCCCGATAAGTTGAGGAGATTGAGAATCCGGGCAGGACCGAGGGTCAATCGGGAGATCAGAGTTGTCAAATCCATCTTGCCACTGTGGACCAGAGTCATCAGACCTCCGAGGGCCGTTTCAAAACCGCTGATGCCGAAAGCGCACCGGGCAAAATTTCCTGTCTTATCCTCTATAGTGTGAGGTGCATGGTCTGTGGCAATAGCATCGATGATTCCTTCGCCCAATCCAAGAATCAGCGCATCCACATCCGATTGGGCTCTCAGAGGTGGATTCACCTTGGCCTGGGCGCCATGAGCCAGAACTGCTTCTTCGGTCAAAGTCAAGTGATGCGGCGTGACCTCGGCGGTAACCGGAATGCCCTCTTTTTTGGCTCTGCGAATGAGATCGACGGAGCCTTTGGTGCTCACGTGCGCGATATGAACGTGTCCCCCCGTCTCCCGGGCCAACTGGATATCCCGCGCCACCATCCGCTCCTCGGCAGCTGCAGGTATTCCCCTATATCCCAGCCTGACCGATAAGGCACCTTCATTCATCACTCCATCTTTAGCCAGCGTTGGGTCCTCACAATGATCGATGATCGGAACCCCAAGAGTTTTTACTGTTTCAAGAGCTTGACGCATGATATCAGAATCAGCCACCGGGCTGCCGTCGTCACTGAAAGCAATTACTCCGGCCGCCTTCATCTGGCTCATCCGGGTTAACTTTACCCCGGAGCGCCCCACCGTGACACACCCTATCGGCAGAACCCGCACCACAGCCGCTTTGATGGTTGTTTCCCGGATTTGCCCGACCACTTCCGGCTTATCGATGGGAGGATTGGTATTGGGCATGCAGCAAACGGTAGTAAATCCGCCCCTGGCGGCAGCCCCGGTGCCACTGGCAATGGTTTCCTTCTCCTCGAATCCCGGCTGACGCAAATGGCAGTGAAGATCGATGAACCCAGGGGAAACAATTAAGCCGGTGGCATCGACTATTGTAGGGGCAGGTTTGAAACCTGCCCCTACCTCCGCAATCTTGCCACCGATGACCAGAAGATCACCGACTTGATCGATCCCTTTGAGGGGATCGATGATACGTCCGTTGCGAATGAGCAGATTCATATAGAGATTCTTCGCTTGCAACCCGGTAAGCGTTGATCAAGAGGTGAAGGATTCCTCCTTCCGGGGGTTCGGGGAGCCTGTCCTGAGCTTGTCGAAGGATGTCCCCCGAATTTCCCATCCTTCCCCCAAGAGTGGGGGACAGGGGGTTGATCAAAGCTTCCTTAGAATGACACTTTGCGGTGATTATATCATGTTGAAAGAAGGCTTCCAATTGTAACCGATTACTGATCATTGAATGCGCTCCTTGAACAATGAACTCCTCGATCAAGAAAATACACCTTGCCCTACGCAACAACTTGGGGTAGAATAGGCGATGGGAATTGGTTCCCATTTGTCAATACCAAGGAGGATATTCAATGAAGCCTGTCGCGGATCGACTCAAAGAATTGCAGGAAAGAATAGATAAGGATACTGCCCAGGGTGGA
>JAQTRE010000138.1 GCA_028711995.1 Dehalococcoidia bacterium
GGAGCATGCAATAGCTTTGATAGCTGCTTCGGAAGACCCGTCCCCGGAACTGGTGCAGTTGAGAGAGCCCGAAGCGATCGGCGCCTTCCACCAGCATCACCGTGGCATTGGGGACATCCACTCCCACCTCGACCACCGAAGTCGATACCAGGATATCGATCTCCCGGTCCCGGAAGCGGCCCATCACCTCCTCTTTGTCCGCGGCGGACATGCGACCGTGCAACAGCCCAAGTTTGAGATCGGGGAAGACCTCCCTGGAGAGACGCTCGTATTCGGTGGTGGCGGCTTTGGCCTCGATGTTTTCCGATTCCTCCACCAGCGGGCAGACGATGAATGCCTGGCGTCCTTCTCTGATCTGCTTGCGCACGAACTGGTACCCGCTCTGTCGCTGCCTGGGGCTGAGCCATTTGGTCTTGATTTCCTTTCGTCCCGGCGGCAGCTCATCGATCACCGATACGTCCAGATCGCCATAAAGCGTCAGGGCCAGTGTGCGCGGGATCGGGGTGGCGCTCATTACCAGCACGTGCGGCCTGGAACCCTTTTGTTGCAGTTCCAAGCGCTGCATCACCCCGAAGCGGTGTTGTTCATCGACCACTGCCAGCCCCAGATCCTTGAACTCAACCTTCTTCTGAATCAGCGCATGCGTCCCGATGAGGATATCGATTTCTCCCCCGGCGATGCGGCGGTGCAACTCTCGTTTTTCCTTCGCTCCGATACTGCCGGTGAGGATCGCTGTTTGGATTGGGCTCCCTCTTTCTTCCAGCAGACGACGGATGTTTTGAAAATGTTGTTCGGCGAGGATTTCCGTCGGGGCCATCAAAGCTGCCTGATGCCCGCTGGCCACAGCCAGCAGCATCGCCGCTGTAGCGACCACTGTTTTCCCGCTTCCCACGTCTCCCTGCAGGAGCCGACTCATGGGCTTGCTTTGTATCAAGTCGCGGCGAATCTCATCGAGGGAGCGCCTTTGGGCGGAGGTCAGTTTGAAAGGCAGAGAGGTCAAGAAGTCTTCCACTCGCTGATCCCCGGCCTCCATCTCGATTCCCTTCACTCCCTCCTCTCGCCGCCGCCTTCTTTCGAACACGCCGAGTTGGATCAGGAAAAGCTCGTCAAAAGCCAGCCGGTGCCTGGCAGCGTCCCGGAGAGCTTCGCTTTCGGGATAATGAGCATGGCCGATGGATTCGGCGAGCCCCATCAGGTTGGCGCGAACCCTCACTTCATGAGGCAGGTCCTCCACGATCTGGGATAACCCCAGGTCCAGCGCGTCCTTTACTGCCTTGCGAACTTGCCGGGGGTAAAGCCCGCTGGTGAGCGGATAGACCGGGACCAGCCTTCCGGTGTGGATCAGGTCGCCGGAGCGGATGAACTCATATTGCGGGGATTGAAAAACCTTCTGTCCCTTGAAGATATCCACCTTGCCGCTGAGGGCGATCTCTGTGTTGGGGGTGAGGCTTTTGGCCAGATACGGCTGGTTGAACCAGATGGCCCTCATTGTGCCGGTCTCGTCGCCGATGATGGCCTCCGTGCTTCGCATGCCCCGGAACGACTTTTTCTGGCTGGCTTGCCAGACTCTGGCGATGACTGTCTGCTCCACCCCGAGTTCCAGATCGGCGATCCGGCTTCTCTGGCTGTAGTCGATGTGCCGCCGGGGAAAGAAATAGAGCAGATCGCGAACAGTGCTCACACCCAGAGTGCTGAGCTTGTTGGCCAGCTTGGCGGTGACGCCTTTGATGGCAGTGATGGGGGAATCGAGTGAGACTGGCCCCTGACCAAGCGCTATCGCAGCCTTAGTCTTTTTGGGTGATTGGGGAGGGGGAGATGTTGGGGGCCTTGACGGCCTGGGAGGTCTCGATAAACGCTTTAGAGTGGACTTGACCCACTTTTCTCGCTGATCCGGCGTGAGGGCGTTGTACCTTGGGGAAGGGGGAGAGATGGATTCGTAGTCGGCCATTGAGAGTCGGGCCAGAAGCTTATCCAGTCCACCAGCCACAGCTGTATCCAGATACCCTTTGGACGCTTCGAACTCCAGGATTTTCCGCAGTTGCTCAGTATTCAATACCTTCTGCCTCACCCCCGTCTCTTTGATGCCAGAGGGGGAAGAGAAGAGATTCCAGGGAATAGTCCCCTTAACTGAGTTGATTTTATCAGATGCAGGGGGTGAAGGCATATAAGAAGGATCAAAATAGAGGCTGAAAACGAAACTGAACAGGCTTCAATTCGATAGGAGGCTGGGTGGCTCAGTTCCTTCCCGCTATACGCGTTCCCACGCATCGGACTCGGCGTCAAAGGCTCGCTTCAAGGCATCATCGATCTCTTTGGCGCCGCAGGGTTTGTTCAAGTAAGCGAAGGCTCCGAGATCAATCGCTGTACATTCCGTCCGCATCTCGCTGTCAATCACAGCCGTCAACATGATCACGATGGCGTTGGGATACATGCTTTTGATGATGCGCAGGACTTCCAATCCGTTCATCCGGGGCATTCGGATATCCAGAACATAGGCATCAAACTCCCGGCGTTTGGCGCATTCGATTGCCTCTTCGCCGCATGACGCGGTGACCACATCATAGCCTCGCTTTGTCAGACCTCGATTGGCAACCTCCCGAATTATAGCCTCATCGTCAACCAGCAGGAGCGACCTCTTGGGTGGAGCCGCTGGCATTTGCTGATAGGCTCTCTCTATGGTATCCTCCACATCTTTCAGCGAACACGGCTTGTTCAAAAAGGCAAAGGCCCCCAGTTCAATCGTCTTTGCCTTCAAATGGTTTTGCTCACCATCCTGCGCGGTCAGTATGATCGCCATCGCGTCAGGACACAGATGCCTGATCTCAGTCAGCAGTTCCAATCCGTCCATTCCCGGCATTCTGATATCTAAGAGATACGCATCGAATTTTTCTTCTCTGGCCATAGTTATGGCTTCATCGCCGCATGATGCCAACAGCACTTCATACCCTCGCTTTCTAAAGGTTCGGGCGATGACGTCCCGCACCGCAGCCTCATCATCTACAACCAGCATGGTCCTTTTTGTCGGAACTGCAGCCACTGTATAACTCCAACAAGTAGTTCACAAGTACAGCACAGCGCTCAGAACTCACTTCCCTCAGATGCCGCACACTCATCAGCTCTCAGGCTGCCGATGAGCCTCTTTGCCATTTCAACAACGTTGGCCGCTTTGAAGGGTTTCATCAGATAAGCGAATGCCTCGTGCCTGAAGGCTTTGTTCTGCGACTCGATATCCGACACGGCAGTCAGCATCACGACAGGAATATCGGGATGCTGGGTATGCATGATCGACAACACATCCAGCCCGGATATCTCCGGCATGAGAATATCCAGAAACAAAAGGTCGAAATGGCTTTGGGATATTCTCTCCAGGGCATCAAACCCATTTCCCACTGCGACAACGTCAAATCCCTCCCTCGTTAACGACCGAGTCATTATCTCCCGAATCGATTTCTCGTCATCGACCACGAGGATTGACCCGGTACTCGTGTCTCTGTCTCTCATTTGCGCCTCCCGGCTTGTTCAAGTTCGGGCTCAACCCTCGACGAAGCGGCAACCAGAGGCAGATCAATGGTGAAGATCGCCCCATTCCCAGGAACGCTTTCTGCGCGTATTTCTCCGCCATGTTCCTTGATGATCCCATAGCAAATACTGAGACCCAAGCCGGTTCCCTTGCCCACGTCCTTGGTGGTGAAGAACGGCTCGAATATCCGGTCGATAACCTCGCAGGGTATGCCCGGCCCGTCGTCGGCAAAGGCGATTCTGATGTGTCCATCGAATGCCTGGGTGCTGATGGTCAGTGCGCCCTTCTTATGATCTTCCTTCATGGCATCATAAGCATTGTTGATCAAATTCAAGAACACCTGTTGCAGTTGATTGCCGTCGGCCATGGCGTCAGGGAGGCCGGGATCGAAATGGCAAACGATTTCGATGTTGCCCATGGCCAGATCATGGGCGCGCAATTTGATCGTATCCTCAATCGTCCGGTTCACGGAGACGGCCGCCTTATTAGATTCGTACTTCCGCGCAAACGAAAGTAGATTCCGAACGATCTCAATGACCCGTTGAGTCTGTTTTTGGATGATCTGGAAGTCTTCTCGGGAGTCTTCATCCTCGGCCTCTTCCACCAGCAATTGCGATATGGCGTAGATGGCTGTCAAGGGATTGTTGATTTCATGCGCCACTCCCGCGACCGTCTCCAGTACCACCCGAATTTCGCCGTTCTTGCGGATGCTGCGGTATTCGTAGGCCGAACCGGACTGCCCCTTTAGCATCTTGATAGCGTTCTCCCGGACTACCGCTCGGTCTTCTGTGTCACTTTCACCGCTTTTCGATAGATCACTAACCAGCCGGATATGCAGCAACGGCGGGTCTGTTACTCTTAGGGTATCGCACTGGCTTGTCTTGTCCAACGTGGACAGCACTGAATTTGCTTATATGCCATCCTTCAGGAATACTTGGGGATACCTTGTAGAGAAGTGAGAGTAGACGCGAGGTTATGGTTGGTGCCGGTTTGATGTTCTTGCGACCGGGCCTGCCGGGAGTATCCAGTAAGCATATATCCTATGCGATTTCGCAGCCGCTCGCGCGGTTGATCTTCCGTGGAAGCCTGGGTTCGGGAGATGATCCGGAGAAGCCAGAGGCTTTACCGCATGTCGCAAAGACGAAGAAGTGAAATGCCTCCAAGGGAATTCGAATCCCTGTTTACGCCTTGAAAGGGCGCTGTCCTAGTCCCCTAGACGATGGAGGCATGAAACCCGGACGGGAGAGTCCTCAACCGGACACGCAAAAGTATATCAGAGTATGGAGGCAGAAACAACTCTATGCGCTGGTTGATCTTTCCACAAAACAATCCGCACTGGAAGAGATGTACGTGGATATTATGGAGAAGAAAGGAAGGAAATGTGCGACGGTATCAGGTGACGGGGAGATGAGATCGCTTCTATAGAGCGGATATTCGGCAGTCTAATCTGTCCCCTAAGCATAGTATCGAAATAGTCAATCCACCCCCACCCTTTTTGGGAACTTTTGAACTTGGTGGATACCCCCAGACACCCAGAAGGAGGATTCCTTCTCCTCTCTTTCGACATTCTGCTTAGGCCGTGTTCAACCCCCGATTCCAATAATTATGATCTTATGCTTTCAGGACTATTTTCGGGATCACACTACAGAACTTAGGCTAATCTACCTCTTATACCACACTCAATATGTGATCCAGCCGTGGTGATGAAGGTCGTTGCTGATCAGGTCGGAAATGGCATTCGCTATTTTCTACGTGTATGAAACCCTCCCTGTGACTGTTGAAAAAGTCCCAAGGTACTCCGGCCGAGTAACCTTGGGACTTTTTCTGCTGATATACCTTTTTAAGCTGTGATATGCCGAGACGAACTCAGGGCATATTTACTCAGGACTTTTTCACAGCCTCACAGTAACCAGTATATTCCTCTGTGTAGTTACCATCTTCGTCAAAGCACTTCCCCTTTAACACATAGACTGGAGCTACATAATCTTGTTGTTCATCCATGCTTTCCATCCAGTATCCCAATTCTATTTCTTGAATTGAAACATGAGCACAACCAGGTGGCAAGGAATGAGAGCCCAAGCCGCCTTCCAATTGTTTGTAAGCTTCCTCCGGGCTCTTCACCTCAAAGTCTTTGTAGGGCTCAATGTTCCTCCAGGCCCTGACGATGCTTGCAACTTCTCCTCCATCTGTAATGCGTACACCGAATTTGGCACCTGGACCAACAACAAGATGACCATCGATCATTCTAGGAAACCTGACTAGTAGATGCGTTGGATATTCTTCAACAGTCTTTTCAATAACTTTTCCTGTTTCCTCCACCATTTCCAAATAAACCTGTGAGTAACTGCCACCATTCACGATCTCGCAAGCCTTGATTTCTTCATTGGACGGCAGAAGCGCAATGTCCTCAAGGAAATCTAGCGCGATCTGTTTTGCCTGTTCGTTGGAGGGCAGATCGGGCTTCAATGAAGGATATAATTGTGCTCCGGTGTCGCCACACCTGAGTTCAATAGCTCCAGAATCAACCCAAACTAATAATTGAAGACTCTGTCCTCTTGAATATCCCATCATGGAGATCTTCTTACCATCCTCCACCGGCAGGGCCTCTCCATCAATCCCTAGGATTTTGCCGATCTCTTGTACTGCGGCAGGAGTAACTTCTCTGTTCTTAACACGGTACACCATCAGATCGTGCTGAGTGGGCAAACGGCTGGCAACCAACTCAAAGGCTACATTTTGGTTTCCGCCAGCTATGTTTGGGAATGATATTCCCAGATCAATGGATTCTTGATCCGATCCCGAGTGAGTCAAAGCTGAGAACCCACCAATGCCAATAGCCACGAGCAGCAATGAAATGACAATCAGTCGTTTCATTAGATTCGCCTCCTTTCTTGTTAATGGATTTCCACCTGCGGTCGCCTATAATCTAGCGAGCGCTTCCGCCTGTTAGGACATAACTATGTGCAGGTGTAGTCCCAAACGGACTTCCAAGAATCAACTGAGGGATCATAAGAATTGTCCCAGATGTAGTCATTGCCACACTGATCGTTCTCGCCGATTACACGAAGTTGGACCGAGGAAGGCTGATAAATGTCTCCGCCCCAGAACCACGCGTCCTTGACGGGCACTGCTGGACAGTATGGGCCATTTCCTACCAAAGCCCATGCCACTTGGTAACCATCAAGACCATAATCGTATATGGTATTTTTGGCACCACATATCAAGTGGGAGCCATGCATGGCTCCTAGCCCCCAGTATCCTGCAGACCCATTCCTCAAGACCTTACAGCAATGTAACAGTATCCACTCCACGTCTTGGTCGCCCCAGTAGCATTCATATGGCAATACCCACTCATCATCATGAGTAGTATCCCCAAGTCGAGGAGCAGAGATATCGGATGAATAATCAGCACCATGCCCTGAATAATAAACAATATCAGCAGCATCGACATGATTCTGATCATCTCCCCCTGATGCTGCTTTCTTGAACATCTCTTCATGTACATTCCCGTTTTCTAGCCCATCCCTGATTGTAAAACCTGCCTCTTGCTGAAGAATGCCGCGAAACCCGAGAGCATCATCGCAACAGAAATTGAGATCAGGGACATCAGGCTGTGGATAAACCTCAACAGCATATGTGCTGACTTCATAACTGTTTGCGTCATCATCTGCAAAAGCCGGCGATGCAAACATCACTGATATCTGTATCAGTATTACAGATATCATCAGAAGTGAAAAAATACATTTTCTCATTGTCCTCCCCCTTATTTTTTTTGATGTTAGAATCCAGCATTTTGGGATAACTTTGATCAATTCTTTATTTTGACATTCCTCTCTTCTATCCGTGATTCACCTCTTTTCAGCCTCCACCAACCCTCTTCCAGCCAATCACCCCCGGGAAGCAACCAACTGGTTTTGGCTGTTAAATTGAAGACTGATTTAACACTAGCACAGCCATGTAAGTCCTGTCATGATTCCAAAGGGCTAAGTTTGGGCCTGAATAGGGTCAAAAGGGGCTAAACATAGAGGGTCTCTTGGCTCTAGATAAACACCGGACGAAGGGGTATAATGTTTACTTGGCTGATTGGAGATAATGACTGGAATGGGGAAAACAAAGATATTAATAGTAGATGACAATCCGGTTCTCAGAAAAGCGCTCGGAGACTTGCTGAAGTGCGAGGAGGATTTTAAGGAATCTCTGAATAAGTCCCGGATCATGCGATAATAGAGGTAGATCAATTCGAAGGAGTCTGCCGATGAATATTGGACCCACATTTGCCAGCCTGGCGTATGACAATAAGAAAAAGAAGACT
>JAQTRE010000139.1 GCA_028711995.1 Dehalococcoidia bacterium
GTCAAGACCTGTCCCTTCGGCGCCATCGAGGAACAGAAACTCCGCGATGGCCGAACAGTGGCCCGGGTGATCGAGACCGTCTGCGCCGGGTGTGGCGTGTGCAATACCACCTGCCCCTGCGGGGCCATTCAGCTCCAGCACTTCACCGATAACCAGCTTCTGGCTGAGGTAAATGCATTATGTCTGTCGTAGCCGAGAAAGAACTGCGAATCATCGGGTTCCTGTGCAACTGGTGCTCTTACGGGGGAGCGGATACAGCTGGGGTTTCGCGCTTTAAGCAGCCCACTGATCTGCGCATCATTCGCGTCCCCTGCTCCGGGAGGGTTAACCCGCTGTTTATCGTCAAGGCGCTCCTCAATGGCGCGGATGGCGTTTTGGTCTCTGGGTGTCACCCGCGGGACTGTCATTATTCGGAAGGGAACTACTATGCCCGCCGCAGGCTGGAAATGCTCAAGCGAATGCTGCCTTTCCTGGGCATCGATGAGCGTCGGTTCCACTATACGTGGGTTTCTGCCTCGGAAGGGGCGCGCTGGCAGAAGACCGTCACCGATTTCACCAAGGTGATTCATGAACTGGGGCCAATGAATCGGCAGCCAGCGGTCAGCGATAAGCCATCAGCAAAAATTACGTAGGGGCGATTCTTGTGATCGCCCAAAACCGGGGGTATTGTCACCCTCACCTAGCCTCTCCCATCGAGGGAGAGGGATCGAAAAAGGAAATAGATCGTGACTTTATCGAAACTCAAAGAGTTAGTGCAGCAGGTTCTCCCTGAAGTCGATGTGCTCATCGGCTACAAGCAGGGATTCGACCCTGTTCACGCTACCCCGGCTTTTGTCACCAAACCGGAACAGATAAACGACCTGATCTGGAATCCGCTGTGCGTTCATAACCTCTGCTCCTATCTACCCTTCATGAAGGACAAGAAGGTGGGGGTGATCGTCAAGGGATGCGACAGCCGGACAATCGTTCAGTACATGCAGGAAAAGCTGATCGATCGGACGAAGGTAAGGGTGATCGGAATTCCCTGCCGCGGCGTGATCTCGGTGAACAAAGTCCTGCACGCGGTCAATCACCAGCCCATCGAATCGATTAACTTCGAGGGTGGGAATCTGGTGGTGAAAACGCCCGAAGGACCAAAGACGATTCCCATGGACGAAGTGATGCCGGCCAAGTGCTCAATCTGTCAATATCCCACTCCTCTGAATTACGACCATCTCGTTGGCGAAGCGATTCAGTCGGACAAGCCCAAAGAGAAAGTTTTTGAGGACATCAAGGAATTTGAAAAGCTCTCTCTGGAGGAGCGGCGCAAGTACTGGGAAAAGGAGTTCGACCGCTGCATCCGCTGCTACGCCTGCCGCAACGCCTGCCCCATGTGCGTTTGCCAGGACCAATGCCTCGCGGAGAGTCGTGATTCTCACTGGACTTCCCAGCGTGACGATCTGACGGAGAAGTACATGTTCCATATGATTCACAGCCTTCACCTGGCGGGAAGGTGTATTGAGTGCGGCGAATGCGAACGGGTCTGCCCCATGGAAATTCCGGTGGCTAAGATCAAGAAGAAGATCGGAATGGAGCTGAAGGAATTGTTCGATTACGTGCCGGGAATCAATCCCGAAGACACGCCTCCCATGTACACGTTCAAGGCGGAAGAGGCAACCATTCAGGAGCATAAACTCTAATGGCTCACAGCGGTTTCATTCCCAAAGACAATTTGAATAGTGTGATCGAAGCACTGAGCAAAAAGGCCCGGCTGTTTGTGCCGGTTGAGGAAGGCGATCTGGTCCTGTTCAAGCCGTTTGCCGCGGGGCAAACGATGTGCTTTTCCAGGCCTGCCAATCTTCCGCCCAAGGCGGTCATTTTCCCGCAAAGTGATGTCCTCTTCGATTTCAATCTGAAAAAGGACATGGAGAATCTCAAGAAGGTGGAGGTAGAGCTCAAAGAGAATCTGGATTTCCCCTCGACCATCATCGTCGGTTGCCGTCCGTGCGATGCCCAGGGGTTCCGGATTTACGACCGGGTCTATCTGGAAGCTGGGGCCACCGATCCCTATTACAAAGGCCGCCGGGAAAAGACCACTATCATCACCCTGACATGCAACGCTCCTTCTCCGGGATGTTTCTGCACCTCTGTGGGCAGAGGCCCGGCCGATGAGGACGGCTCCGACCTACTGATGACCGAGCTTCCCAAGGGCTATTACCTCGAAGCAGTGACAGATAAGGGAGAAGCTGTTTTGAAGGAGCTTGGCCTTGCGGATGGAAGCGCTTATCGGGAAGAGGCGGAAAAGGCCCAGGAGAGCGCGGCCAAGGCGGTGAGAAAGCCCTTTGCCAGCCTGGAGAAAACCCCGGAGAAACTCATCGGCCTTTTTGATGATCAGCAGTTCTGGGAGGCGGAAGCAGCGAAGTGTATAAGTTGCGGTGCTTGCACTTATCTTTGTCCTACCTGCTATTGCTTCAACATCACCGATGAGCAGGCAGGAAGCCGAGGCGAGCGGATTCGAAGCTGGGATGCCTGCATGTTTGCCCATTTCACGTTGGAAGCAAGCGGCCACAATCCCCGGCCGAGCAAAGCTCAGCGGCTCAAAAACCGCGTGGGTCATAAGTTCAGTTACTACCCGACCCGATACAAGGGTGTCACTGCCTGTTGCGGATGCGGACGCTGCATCCGATATTGCCCCGTATCAGTGGACATTAGCGAAATCGTTGCGCATGTCCAAGGAGCCCAAGGATGACCGAACATCACTCTAATCCCTATCTTCCTGAACTGGCAACGGTCACCCGGGTGATTGAAGAGACCCCGAACATCAAATCGTTCCAGGTGGTCCTCAACGACCCGGCGAAGATGAAGAAGTTTTTCTTTGAGCCCGGGCAGGTGGGACAGGTTTCCGTCTTTGGCGTGGGAGAATCCACATTTGTGATAAACTCGCCGCCGACTCGCATGGACTTCTTGCAGTTCAGTGTGATGAAAGCCGGTGAGGTCACCGCGGCGCTGCACGAACTCGCTGAAGGTGAGCAGATCGGTGTGAGGGCTCCACTTGGGAACTGGTTTCCCTATAAGAGCATGAAGGGGAAGAATATCCTTTTTGTGGGCGGCGGCATTGGACTGGCTCCGCTCCGAACCCTCATCCTGTTCATGCTGGATAATCGCTCCGACTATGCAGACATTACCATTCTATACGGAGCTCGAACTTCCCTTGACCTTTGCTACAAACAAGACCTGAAGGAATGGGCAGCCAGATCGGATGTCAAGCTGATCCAGACCATCGATGCGGAATATCCCGGCTGGACCGGGAAGATCGGGATGGTTCCCAATGTCCTCAAGGAGATCGCTCCTTCAGCGGAAAACGCCGTGGCCGTCACCTGCGGCCCGCCGATCATGATCAAATTCACCCTGCAGGCGCTCTCGCAGCTCAAGTTCACCGATGATCAGATCCTCACCACGCTGGAAAAGCGCATGAAGTGCGGCATAGGTATCTGCGGACGCTGCAATATCGGCGATAAATACGTTTGCAAGGACGGGCCGGTTTTTTCCCTTGCCCAGCTTAAAGATATCCCCTCGGAGCTTTAGATCCGGTCATCACTTCTTAAAGGAGGTATGTATGCCTATACCAAATGAAGCCTTTGACACAGGGACCACTTTAATAGACTTCTTCGTCGAGAACCAAGACCAGGCATATAGCTACTCAGAATTGGAGCAGCGTTTCGGTTCCAATGTCTGGTCAGGCCTGTTCTACTTAACGATCAAAGGCAACATAGAGAGCAAAATCGTCAGCAGGGATGTATATTACCGGCTGAAGAGGCAGCCGCGATAAGTATCCTCAGCTTTTCAGCCTCTGAATCTACACTCGCATGAAATTATGTGGCAGCCATTGCCGGGCGGTCATGGTGACATGAGGAGATCACTTTTCGGATAGCCATCGCTCTGCTTCTGCAATATCGGTAAAAGACTTCATCTGAGCTCCCCTGTTGCGTGCCACATTCTCGCCAAAACTGGCATTGGCCGCCGGCAAAGTATGCCGAGAGAAGACCACGGCGTACTTCACTCCGCGGGGGATTGCATCACGGTTTGATGTTGCCAGAGCGAATATGCCCATCGTGGAAATCCTCACAACGGCATGTCGAACATCAACCAGAATGTGGCGTGCGTCGGTTTCGCCAAGGGACAACAGCACTCGGTCACGCATAGCAAGGTAGCGCTTCTCATCCAATTCCCCTGTAACGGTGGCCACCAGAACATCATCCTCTGTCTTGATTTCGATCGACCAGTCCATGATCTCCCCCCTCAACTCAAATTCTGAAGTCTCCCTGCCGAGCCGATTGACAAAGTTTGCCGGGCGAACGGCCCCATTAGTCCCTCATGCCCTAATTATAAGGCAACCGGCTGTATATGTCAATAATGGAGGATAGGGTCTGAGGGTCAACTATCGGCCATAGCACAGAGACTACCGGTGTTTGAAAGCTAAAATCGAGGGCGTCTTTCCGACTGAAGTGAAACGTCTCACAGTCTCTCCATGCGATCCTTGACAGCTATCTGCCCTTGCCCTATTCTTAGGGTGTTGTTTGTTCCCCCCGCCAGCCTTTTGCCAGAGGCCTAACCATGGGAAAAGTAACCATCATTACCGATAGTTCCGCGTGCCTGCCCAAGGAGTTGGTGGATAAATATGGCGTACTGGTGGTCCCCATGAGGCTCATCATCCAGGGGCAGACTTATCGCGATGGGGTGGATATCACGCCCGGCAAGGTCTATAATCTTCAGCGGAGCAGCCGGGTTCTCCCGACCACTTCAGCTCCATCGCCAGCCGAGTTCCTCGAAGCTTATCGCTCTGCCAGTGAGACATCAGATGCCCTTTTGAGTATCGCCATCTCCCATAAACTCAGCATGGTCTTCGAATCGGCAATCAAGGCAAAAGAGATGGCGCAGGATACGATCCCCGGCATACAGATCGAGGTTCTCGATGCGCAGACGGCCGCCGGAGCACATGGATTACTGGTCCTGGCTGCTGCTCGGGTGATTGCTTCCGGAGGCAGTCTGGCTGAGGCAGTCCATGAGATTGAACGGGTGTTTCCCAAGCTCAATCTGATTGCAGCCGTGGATACACTCTATTTCCTGGCCAAAAGCGGTCGAGTGCCTCAAGCCACTGCCTGGGCAAGCTCTCTTCTTTCCATCAAGCCTATCCTCCAAGTGAGAGATGGCTCAGCCATTCCGCTGCAAAGGATCAGGACGAAGTCCAAAGCCATGAAGCGGCTGATTGAGATCATGGAAGAGAGATCAGGGAGGAAACGGATGCATATCAACATCATGCATGCCGGCGTCCCTGAAGAAGCGGAGACGCTCAGGAAACGGGTTCTGGAGCGATTCGAGTGTGCCGAGCTTTATGTAACGGAGTTCACCCCGGTGATGGGAGTGCACACAGGTCCTGGATTGGTAGGGCTTGCCTTTTATGCTGATTGATCGTTCGAGCGGAGAGGAGTGGTTTTGATTGAAGTTCTGTTTGTCATCGGGGCATACTTGTTTGGATCGTTGCCGGTGCTCTACTGGATCGGCAAGGCAAGAGGGTTCGATTTAGACCCGAAGAAGGAAGACCTGCATCAGGCCCTCTGGCGCAAGGTGGGCCTTGCGGAGGGGGTAGCTGGAGTGACATGGGATGTGCTCAAAGGGCCGGTTCCTCCTCTGATAGCATGGCTGCTCGACTTCGATGTCCTGACCGTAGGGCTATCCGCCATGGCGGTGACGGCCGGTCAAATGTGGCCTGCTTTCACTCGATTCTATGGCAAGGAGAGAGGAAACACCACCGGCGTCGGGGCCGCCTTTGCCGTTTCCCCCCTGGCGCTGGGCTGGTCGCTGATTCCCATTGCCGCGGCGGGAGCCATCCGGGTGTTTTTCACCATGCGGAAACCGAACAGAACCACTGCCGAGAGTCTCAAACTGCCCGGCAAATCGGATTCGATGCCGCTGGGCGTGCTGGTCGGCTTTGCGATTTTGCCCCTGGTGGCGTGGCGACTCGATGAAGACCCGGTCGAAATCTGGATATTTGCGGCCTTCTTTGCCATGATCGTGATTCGGAGGCTGACTGCTGATCTTCAAGAGGACCTCAAATCAGTCCCTCGCCCGAATGTTTCTCTGGTGTTGAGGAATCGCTTTCTGTATGATCGTAGTTTCCATTAGGAAACCTCTGATTAGGTCGTGATCAACCCCCGATCGCGGTCGAGGGCAGGCCCCCGGCAGGGAGTATCCTGCACCATGTAATCGGCGGTTCCTTGAGTAAAGTGAGTGAGTACAGCTGGATGGGAAATCTGATCTATGTGGCAGAATGACGCTCAGAGGGATGCCGGGATTCTCAGGGAATCGATCACGCAACTCCCCGAACCGGTAGTCAGGCCGTTTCTGATTATCATGAGCGGCTTGCCGGGCACGGGTAAATCGTATTTGAGCCGAAAACTGGCAGAGCGCCTGCCCTGTGTGATTCTGACCAGTGATGTTCTCAGGAAGGTGCTTTTCCCTGAACCCTCCTTCGATGCCAGTGAGAATCAGCGCCTCTTTTCAGCCCTTCCGGTTCTCATCGAGGATTTCTTGAGCCGGAACATCCCGGTGCTGATGGATGCCACCAATCTGGTGGAGAATCATCGCGAGCAGCTTTATCACGTTGCCGACAAGCTCCGATTGAAGCTCGTCATCGTTCAGGTGGAAGCGCCTCCCGATGTGGTGCAAGAACGCTTAAAAGCGCGAACCGAGAATCCCGATCCTCATGATTTCTCCACTGCCGGATTGGGAGTTCACCAGAAGATGAAGACGAGCAAGGAGAATATCCGCCGCAATCATCTGGTAGTGGATACCTCCAGAGATATTGGCCCGGCGATCGAGAAGATCGTTCGGGAAGTTAGGTGGTAGCG
The DNA here is from genome assembly GCA_028711995.1 of Dehalococcoidia bacterium. Taxonomy (NCBI): domain Bacteria; kingdom Bacillati; phylum Chloroflexota; class Dehalococcoidia; species Dehalococcoidia bacterium. The sequence goes on from JAQTRE010000139.1 coordinate 6,888, forward strand.
CCTCTGAGACGACTATCCCTGTTCAATGATCTCAATGCTATCGATATGCAGATCGATGGTCGGCTTTGAAGGTACTGGATCGGAAGAGTTGCCATATTCGACCGGCGATGAGGCGATCTGATGCACCACGTCTATCCCCTGGGTGACCTGCCCGAAGATGGTGTAGTCCTTTTGCAGCCTTGCCCTGAGATCATCTTCGCAAATGAAAAACTGGCTGCCGTTGGTATCCGCGCCCCGGTTGGCCATAGCCAGCGTTCCCACTTCATACTCTCGGGCAATCGGCTCATCGTTGAAGGTGTAACCGGGGCCGCCTGAGCCGGTGCCGGTGGGATCACCGGTCTGGATCATGAATCCCGGGATAATCCGATGAAAGGGCACACCATTGTAGAATCCGTCCCGGGCCAGAAAAACGAAATTGTTCACCGTCAGCGGGGCATCCTCTGGAAAGAGTTCAGCGGTGATATCCCCTTTGTTGGTGTGGATAATAGCCGTGAAATTCTTGGATGGATCAATCGTCATGGGAGGTGCGCTGGCGTATGTCTTCGGCGCCGTTTTTGTTGCCGTTGGCGAGGTGGACGTCTCAGGCACTGCTTTCGTCACCGTTGGCGAGATGGGAGTCTTTGGGGTCTCCTTGGAATCGGAATCCGAACACCCGATTAATGCTGCTCCCATGAGTAGTGTTACCAGCGCAAGGCTCCATGTCCGGGAGGTTTTTCGGCCTTTGCCAAAACGAGATGGTTTCTTGAACATTGCGGTTATTTCACCTCACACTTGTATTGAGGCTGTTTAGTTTTGATTTCAGCCTCGACTTTGACTGATTTTGTAATGCCTTCACCCCCACGTATCTGGTAGAATCAACTCAGATTCAGATTGAGGGGGAGAATCCTCCATGAGAACAGCCA
>JAQTRE010000140.1 GCA_028711995.1 Dehalococcoidia bacterium
ATGTAATCGTGAGTTCCGATCCAGAGCTCTATGGTTTCTTTACTCTGGCGCAGCAGGTCCCAGATGCGGAGTTCTTCTGTCCCCAGTTCCCCTGGATTTTTCTGGGCATTTGCGATCATATCATCTACCGCCAGATTCATATCGACTTCACCAGAGAAGTGGAAGCAGTCAGTGCCATCGACCGTTTCCACTGAAATTTCCCCCCAGTTGACCCTATCCTCATAATTCGAGTAATTTCCCCTGATTAAGAAGCCGGGCCCCTGAGGAGGAAACTCAAAATCCGATTCTTCTTCAAAGAGTGTCCAATTGCTATCGTCGACACGATGGTAATAGGCTAATTTGCCGATTCTGATGTCCTCACTTATGTCGTCATTGTGAGATGAGGTCTGCCGGTACCGATCCGGGGCCACGAACTCGATTTGAATTGTGTCATTCTGCGTCTCACCGTTGGGGGTTGATATCAATTCGAAATTGGCCCGGTAGGACTTGACCGTGCTGCGGGCGTCCATTGCCTTTTTGATTATGGCCAGTGGTGTGTCTGTTTGCTGAGCTTTGTCCTCGCTTTCGCCACAGCCGACGAGGGGTATAATAGAGAATGTCATCAGAATCAGCAAAAACAGTGCGCGAATTTTCATAAATCACTCCTTCTCAATCAAAATGGCATTGGAGATATTTCAACAACCCTCTTTTCGGCAAAAGCCTGCTCCCGGCTGGCCGGGGATGAGGCAGGTGAAGGCGTGCCGCTGTTAGACCGGCGAAAGCGGTCCGGTGAATCCAGGGACGGATAAGGGCCATCAACCATGACCGTCTTTCCGGCATCCAGGTCAACAGCAACCTGCATCTGGTATATGGTACCCTGCCCAACCGCTATGGTAACCCCCGGATACCATAGCGCATCCGGAGAAATGTAATCTGGGATTCCTTCGTCTACAATCCTATATTCAGATGCCCACCAGGTTCCCGCTTTTTCATCGCTCCAGACGATGGCATACCAATCAATAGGCGCCATTCGGTAATCGGTTCTGCCCTGAAGCCAATCTGAAACCTCGGGGCTATTGAGCGCTATCTCAACTACCTGCGCCTTTTCAACTTCCGTCAATGGTCTGGGCTGCTGCCAGCCTCCAATTCCCACCGGCGGCGGTGACCCTTTCTCCCAGTCTGTCTTGGGTGGAGGAGGCGATGAAACAGGCGGCGGCGCAACCGTATCCTCAACTACGGTATCGAAATCAATGTCCAGCATAACATGTACTCCGGGCTCGATCTTCACCTGTCGGGGAACGTTATCGCTCTGGTCGTTCTCTATGTAATTGATATCGATGGTATACATGCCCTCCGGTAACTCGGCGCGGTAGTAACCATTACTATCCAGGCCTATCTGCTTGATGAGCTTCACGTGATCCTCATCATAAATCATCACTTTCCTTGGCTCATAGACCTCGGGAGGATAGGGTTGGCCAACTTCGTGAGGTGGATGCGGACCGATACTTGCTTTCCCTTCAAATACGCCCGTTTTGGCATTTGTGTTACCTGAATCGCCCTCGCCGCAGCCAACCGCGGTGAGCATGACAGGCAAAAACAAAATCGCCAGCACAGCAACCATCGTCGCAGGTACATGTTTTCGGATCCACATGTTAACACCCACTGTTTTCAAAACCCACTTTCGGGAACAAGCCCACCCTTACAAAATGACGCTCTAGCGGTCCGGTTTTCCAAGAGTTGATACCGCTTCTTGTCAAAAGCTTACCCATCGAAATCGGGAAGACCTGCGCCTCCTTCGTCTATCAGCAACACATCACCGGTAGGCATTGCCTCAAATGTCCACCAGTGGCATCTTTCATCATCACAATCTTTATGGATGCCGTTTTGAACAGGATCTCCCCAGCGATAAATAAATGTTACCACCACCATATCCCCTTCGATTTTTGCTTGCGTACCTCTTGTTGTTGCGGCTTCATCGCCCGCCGACGACCAGGAGGAATCGCCGATGGGAAATAGCGAGGGCTCTACTCCAGCGGGAAGAAGTTTTCGGGCTTGGGTAACGGCCCATCCGATATCGCCGGCCGGAACGGCCTCAAAGCGCCAACTGTCAAGAAGTGTTTTGAGTTCATCGGTCACTTCTTCAGAGGCATTTTGGTTGCGATATATCTCAATTTCCAAAGATCGTCCCCACTTAATAAACGATACTTCCATTGTACAGACATCAGGTTCGCTCTTCCGCCAGCAATCTTCTTCCTGTAGCAGGTCATCGAGCGGCTGGGATTCATATTCGTCATCATAGGCTTCGGGTGGTCGCGGTGGGCCACCTACCTCCATCAAAACAACGTAGACTCCACCCTCAGACATCTGTTGCAGAACGGTATCGGGGGAATACCTGGTAGCAGACTCAGTTGTTATGGCTTTTGCCCAGAATCCTTCTTCACCCCAACTGTTAAAAGCCAATTGACCCGAAAATGGATGAGCGAGCAGTACTGGCCCCTCAGTTACTGCCCATCCAGATGGTAGTGTACATTGTAAATAGAGTTCATCTGAATGGAATGGTGTTCCTCCGACATTCGATGGCTGATTTTCTTGCCCGGATTCATCATTGCAGCCAAGCATGAGGGGTACCAGTATGAGAAGAGCTATTGTTAAGCAGAACCGCTTCTTCAACGATTGCGATGGAGTATTCATGCTGCCTCCTTGACTGGCGATATCTGTCCAAAAACAGAAGGCGTTCTGTTGGCTGAGAACCTCCCGTTGGGTTTTGTCCTGTGCGTATCTTACTTTCCCCACAAGAGGTCATGGGGGAGGCTGATCGTAACCACGTGCGTATATCTTGATGCGCTTCACATCCTCTGAGAAACTCAAGTGCAGCGTGAACGGGCCGACCTCGTGAGCCTCAAGTTGAATCTGGGCTTGGCCCATAATATGGGCGCTATCGAGCGTCCATGAAACGAGTTCACCATCTTTGTTGTAACCCTTGGCCCATACGGCCACATGGAGACGTTTGGCGTTTTCGTTCTCCAGCAGACCTCTGACTATCAGTATCGGATCCCCCGGATTGACCTCCTTTGGTTCCGGACCCACCGGGTTAAGAAAATGGCCCTCGGAAATAGTAGTCGTTACGCATGTCTCCTTCAAAAGCAATCCTGCCGCACGCTCGTCTCCAGAATCCTGCTCGATATCTATCCCGGTGTCGCCAGCGCCACCAGTACCGACACACTTCCAGATGTTGACCACCAGTGTTCGCGATTCTAAGAAATGATCGCCATTGACACGGGAAAATGTAATCTCACCTGTTCCCGATTCGATGGGCTCGAACACGAAGCATTGAGTGCCTCCCAGCCCGGGAGAGAGAGGATCATCATCGATATACTCACTACTCAACAGGGAAAGTATCATTCGATCATGGCTTTCCTGCCATTTCGCCCCCAGCCTTAGGGTAATGGCCAAACAGGCCTCGAATGGTTCACCGATGGCGGCGTCGATTGTCTGTGAGGCGGGTGCATCGTAATCGAAGGTGGTTCTTGCTTCGGCCCCCGATGACTTGAAGATCAGAGTGTTGCCTCGGATGGTGAGGATATGCAGTTCATCTCCGATCAGGCGGTAGTTGGCCCACGAGGCAGGATCGTCCATATGCTGGAGCGCTTCCTTGTCCGACTCCGACAGGTCGAGAGTTTGAAAGCCTGTCCCCGTGACTATGTCTCCGCCGGAGATATTGTCGCCGGTGGCATGGTAGGTCATCAGGAAGTTCGCGCACTTGCCGTACCCTCGGGCTTGAATCTCGCTCAGGAAGCGCAGGATGTAGGCCAGATCCTCCCCGACTTCGATGCCGTTGACCGACTCCAGTTTCCACTCGGTGCCAACGAGGTCTGCCGGGTTCATGGGCAACTCTTCGATCTGCTCGAAGGAGAGCAGGACCTTTCCATCAGCATCGGCAAGATTGAGGCAGCCTTCGCCGATCTTGTAGCCCACTGTCTCCATGAGCGCCTGCTGGTATTTTGCTTCCCACTGTCCCGCCTCCTCTTCCGAGCAGCCCATCAAAGTCATGTCGATGCCTTCTGTTGAAAAGAAACCGTCGCTGGCTTGCGTAAGCTTTGCTCCATAGTAGTTGCATCCCGTCCAGCCGGTGATCTTCCAATCGTGGAAATAGAGACGGATATAGGTCTTCTCAGGGATGTCTTCACCTCGTATAGATTTCAGGAACCATTGCGTGCTCTTCAGCGCCGGATCGATGGGAATCTTCTGATTGAGCAGCTTGAATCTCAAAACGGTCTCCCCGGCAGTATTATCCAACTCCAGCCGGTTTCCGATGACGCGATACGCTTTCACGGAGGACAGAGTATCGAGATAGTCTGTCCCCTGACGGATAATGCTTTCATCAAAGAAGCCCGAAGAGACACCCTCAACAATTCCCTCTTCTGAAATAATGAATTCCCCATCCTTCGCCGTGTAGTGCAGCACGTGGGGATTGCAGCCACCGTGGCCCCGCATCATGTCGCCATTATAGAAAGTGGCCTGGATGGGGTAGGTGTCATCGAGGCGCTCTCCATTGAGCGAGGTCAGTGTCCACTCAGTCCCGTCGAGCGTATCGATGGGATAAGGTGGTTCCGACGGTGAGTCGTCATAGAGTTCCACTTCGACGATCCCTTCCAGTTCGGTGTTCTCGATATAGGGTTTGATGGTTTCCTCCCCGTTCTCGGTGAAGACGACCACCACCCAGTATTTCGGTTCGTCCTCCACACGAAGCTCGACGAAGGTTTCCGGTTCATTGGCGCGCAGCTTTGCCTGTAATTCACCGATCACCTCCTGGAGTTGCAGTCTCCGCATGGCTTCCTCAACCGAAATCCCAAGAGCCTGGGCATATCCTTCGGCTATCCGGGCCATATGCGGATCAGCCTCAGTTTGAGCTGGTGTGACCGGTGACGTATCCGTTGTCGGAACCGCCGATGAGAGCTCCGGGGAAGGCGTTTTACCTGAATCGCTATCACAGGCAGCCATTACGGAGGCAAGCACCAGAATCAACAATGCCCAGAGGGTGATGATCGATTTCATTTCAAAACTCCTCCTCAAAAGCTGAAACCATGGACTCGACGACCTTGATGGCTTCCTCCTGATTGTACCCGTCTATCCAGGCATTGAAGCCGATCTCCCCCTGGTTCCAGAAGAACCAGCACGTTGAGATATCGAAGGCCTCTATTATGGTTTCGGGGTCTTTCATGGGTATCCGCAGCAGGGCAACCTCGATGCCGTCAATGTCCAGCAGCGTCCAGTCCGGCTTGGTTTTCAAGTAGGACATGTTCTGGAGATGGCCGGATTCCTCTATCCTGATATAACTCGTGTGGATGGCATTGGATTCCGCCCAAATATAGGTCAAACTGGCATGGGGATTGGCGTCAGCCTCACCGGCACTTCCATCTTCCGGTCTATGGATCGGCCCGGAAAACCACGGCGGCGGTTCTATGCTGCCCGGCAGGTAGCTCGGCTGGATGATAGGAAACGGGAGGTGTTGCTGGGCCTGCTGGATATCCCTGGTGCGAAAATCTCCGAACTCAGCACCATATTCTTTGCCGTGCGAGTCGTAGCCCACCCCAAACCATGCCCCGCTGGAATCCTGCTTAAGCAGTTTTTGAAGCATGACCCGGTATCGGCAGTTGTCCGTCTCAACCAGAACCAGGGCAGCGCTATTCTCTTCCTGCCAGAGCAGCTTGGACTCGATCACCTCATCGCCGGACAGGAGCCCGGCCTCGCTCTGCAAATATTCCAGCGCGGTGGCCGCCGGATTGTCTCGGCGGTAAGAAAGCTCCCCATTATTACAGAAAGCCTGAACCTCCTCGATTTCCTCGATCTCGTAGGGACTGAAGGAGGAACTACCGGATTGGCAAGTGGGCGTCGTATCAACTGGAGCGTTGCCAGCCGCCGGAGGATTCCATTCCTTCGTATAAATTGTGACTTCGATGACACACCATATCCTATCCGAACCTTCACCCCCCAGTTTCTGCAGATGGACAAAATAATCATCCTGCTCCGTATCAACAAAAACGGTCGTATCTTCTCCTTCCCACACCATGGATGCATTCGCACGGTCGATCTCGCCGAAATTGAGAATATCCCGGGAATCATCCAGAAATGCCAGGGCGGTAGCCACCGGATCGTCGCGGCGATATAGCGACTCTCCCTGATTGATGAGGGCCTGCACTGCCTCGATATCGGCCGACTGATAAAGTACGGCTATGCCTTGCTTTGATCTGCCCTGATCAACCGGGGGGCCGATATCAGGTATTGGAGCTGTGCAAGGCGGATCGTCTGCATACCCGATAGATGATATCTTCTCCAAATCTCTCGCCAGAAACCAGATGTCCGTGGTTATTCCTTCCTGTCGGCCAGGTAACACATCCTCGATCGTCATTTCATCCGAGTTCGCGGCAAGATCGCGATGGTCGAACATAATGCTTGTATGACTGGTGTCGATTTTGAAATTGATATGCTCCAGTGGAATCAATTCGTTTTCCTGCATCAAATAAAGGTTATGAGAATTCCTGCTGTATCTAATGTCGTATACCGGGTAGATGGAAAGTGAAGCTCCCTCTTCACCGGTATCCAGGTTACAAGCACCGAAGGTGTCCAGATCAGCGAACAGATCGCGGGGGTATATTCCCCTTGCCTGATCTCTGGAGAATTCATGAGGGTATCGGTACCACTCGATGACTCCACCCGGCCGCAAATGGGCTCTATATTCATGATACTTATGATCAACTCCTATTCCGCTGTAACAGAGATCGAGAGCACTGATGGTTCGGTCCGCTCTCACGTAAAGATGAAATGAGGAAACAAGAGCGGTATCCTCCTGTACGGGTATTGCTTGTTGCAGCAACGGCCAGATATCGGAAAATATCAGATCATCGATGGTCGTGGGGAAACTCTCGGCAGTCGTTCCACTGTTTTGATCATCGTCACTATCGCAGGCAGCCAGGATGCCGATCAGCAGAATCAGGGTCAAAACAATAGCCGAAAGCTTGCGTTTATTCATCTTTCTTCCTCGCGCAATTTTCACTCTGGTGATGCAGTGTCACAGTCAATCTGCCTGTTGTTATCGACTGTTATCAAGAATGGACACCCAGGCACGGGCACCAGACTCCAGTGGATAGTGGCCTTGTTCCAACAGCAGGTCTCGGAAGGCCGTCCTGCCGCTACTCAGATGCTTTGTTATTACTTTGAGAGCCCAGGAAGTGATTTTGACGATTTCCTCATAGCTCAACCTCAGAATGTCAGCCAGCACCACCGCCAGACGTTGATCGGGAGGCAGCCGCATCAACTGCGCCGTCAAGAATTCATTCGGATATCCTGACGAAAATGAAACTGAGAAGCTGGGCGAATGAAGAGCCTTGGCTCTCGGCTTCTGGTCAACTGCTTTCAAACAGAGCTTTGCGGCCAACCTCAAAATCCACAGGCGAAAGTCCTCTTCCTTCAAACCATTGATCCTTTCCCATCCCGAGATGAATACCTGCCGGGTCAACTCATCGGTGTCTGCACTATGTCCAGCCATGCACCGAACGAGGTTATAAACCTGGGATTGATATTCTGTCACCAGGAGATTGTAGGCAACAAGATCACCGCTCCGGCTTCTGTTGATCAGTTCAATTTCGCTGTGCATGTCGATCTTCCGCAGACGCCTTAAACGCTCAGGACTAGGCTCTCCGCCCTCCATTATGACAGCTCAGC